>NZ_JBYCKI010000093.1:0-19464 GCF_057473305.1 Thiomonas sp. TH-17 | reverse complement strand
TGCTGAAGCTGGTCCATCGCCTCGCGCAATTCTTGGCGGTCTTCGCCCTCGATGCGGCGGCTCACGCCACCGCCGCGCGGATTGTTGGGCATGAGCACCAGATAGCGTCCCGCCAGCGAGACGATGGTGGTCAGCGCCGCGCCCTTGTTGCCGCGCTCTTCCTTTTCCACCTGCACCAGCATTTGCTGGCCTTCGGTGATCACGTCCTGAATGCGGGCCTGTGAGGGGGAAACGCCCTCCTTGAAATACTGGCGCGAAATTTCCTTGAACGGCAAAAAGCCGTGGCGCTCTTCGCCGTAATCGACGAAACAGGCTTCGAGCGAGGGCTCGACGCGGGTGACCACGGCCTTGTAGATATTGCCCTTGCGCTGCTCGCGCCCGGCCTGTTCGATATCGATGTCGAGAAGTTTCTGCCCATCGACGATGGCCACGCGCAATTCTTCCGACTGCGTGGCGTTGAACAACATGCGTTTCATTTCAAGCTCCTGGCCGCGTCATGCGGCCGATACAAAGCGGGCGCCAGGGCGCCCCCATGCGTTGATTTCCGGAGCTAAAACCAGGCCGGGTTTGCCGCGGATGTGCGGCACGCCCGGCGGGCAGAATCAGACAGGACTCATGCAAAAACCTCCACCAATCGGTCTGCCTCGGAGCGCGTCGTCTTCGCAATGCCGGGCGTTTGGCCCAGGCGTGGCGATGCGCAGGCTGTTGCAGCGATCAGGCGCAACAGCGGGGGAGGAGAGGTTTCGCGGCAGGTGAGCACAAGCAGATTTCGCCAACAACAAAAGCACACAGCGCAGAATCAGCGCTGAGGGGCGGTCGAGGGCGAAGAGTCGATTCAAGGTTTCAGATCCAGGATGGCAAAGCCGGGCGGTCGTCGCGGGCGTCAAACGCATTTGCGCGACGGCATCACTCAGGCTTTGGGCCAACGCTCATTTCGATGAAGTCTGTCCGATCTGCCCCGACCGGAATCGGTGGTGTGGCAAAACGAGCAGTGTGAAGCTGAACCTAGAATGCCAACCCTGTCACGGCAGATTCGCCGGTTTCGCATGCACTCGTATCGGGTGATGTAAGCAACCCGGGTGCATGCATTACCCGCACGAAAACCTGTCAGGAGGCAGTCTTCCCGTTTTTGGCATGTCGCGCAGGTGCATCATGTAAAACTGCACGCAACTTCGCGGAAATATTGCCAAAATTCGTTCTTCCAACTTCACAACTTCACGCCCGATTATATGCACACCGCGCCATCTCCCCAGGTTCGGCTCCTTCAGGTCGGCGACGCGGGCGAGGGGCAGCGGCTGGATAACTTTCTTGCGCGCCACCTCAAGGGCGTGCCGCGCAGCCATATTCATCGCATCGTGCGATCGGGCGAAGTGCGGGTCAATGGCGGCCGGGCCAGCGCAGATCAGAAACTGCAGTCGAGTGATCAGGTGCGGATTCCTCCGGTGCGCGTGGCACAGCCTGACGCGCCGCGCAGCGCTCCAGCACTGCAGTTTCCGATCGTGTTTGAAGATGATTTTCTGCTGGCGATCAACAAACCCGAAGGCGTGGCGGTGCATGGCGGATCGGGGGTGAGCTTCGGCGTGATCGAGGCTCTGCGCGCGGCGCGGCCCACGGCGAAGTTTCTCGAACTGGTGCACCGGCTCGACCGCGACACCTCAGGTCTGCTGCTCATCGCCAAGAAGCGCAGCGCGTTGACCACGCTGCACGCGGCGCTGCGCGAACGGCATGCCGACAAACGCTACCTCGCGCTGGTTGCCGGACTCTGGACGCGCGGGGCGGTGATGGTCGAGGCGCCGCTACATAAATATCTACTCGCCAATGGCGAACGGCGCGTGCGGGTGGACGCGCAGCAAGGGCAAGAGTCGCGCACCCAGTTTCGTTCGCAGGAGCAATTTGCGCTGGCGGGCCTGGGCCCTTGGGGCGGATTGAGCCTGATGCAGGCGCGGTTGCTGACGGGGCGCACCCATCAGATCAGGGTGCATCTGGCGCACTGCGGCCATCCCATCGTCGGCGACGACAAATATGGGGATGACAGCCTCAACGCCCTGCTGGCGCGGGGTCAGGCGGGCGTGCCGTCCTTCCGGCGCATGTTTCTGCACGCCGAGTCGCTGGCGATTGCGCATCCGGCGAGCGGCGAACGGCTGGAACTGCGGGCGCCCTTGCCCGAGAACTGCGCGCAGTGGCTTCATCATTTGCGGGCACAATGCGCGCAATCCTGACTTCCTGAACCCTTGCCCGCACCATGCACCGACAGAACTATGACCTGATTGTGTTCGACTGGGACGGCACGCTGATGGATTCCACCGCGGCCATCACCGGGGCGATCCAGCAGGCTTGCAAAGATCTGGGGCTGACGGTTCCCAGTCGCGAGGCGGCGTCGTATGTCATTGGCCTCGGGCTGGAGGACGCCCTGCGGCACGCCGCACCCGAGTTGCCGCATGCCGACTATCCCAAACTGGCTGCGGCCTATCGCAAACATTACTTCGCGCTCGATGGCGAATTGGTGCTGTTCGACGGGGTGCTGGATTTGCTGCATGAACTCAAATCGGCTGGCTACAACCTTGCGGTGGCGACCGGAAAGTCGCGCATCGGTCTGGCGCGGGCGATGGATCGGCCCGAACTGCGCGGCTTGTTCGACGCCACCCGCACCGCTGATGAAACTTTTTCCAAGCCGCACCCGGCGATGCTGCACGAAATCATGGCCGAGCTGGCTAGCCCGCCGCAGCGGACCGTGATGGTGGGCGACACCACGCACGATCTGCAAATGGCGCTTAATGCTGAGTGCGATGCCATCGGCGTGAGCTACGGCGCGCACGATGTGGCGCGTCTGGAGTCGCTGTCGCCCGCTGGGTTGGTGCACTCTGTCGTGGAACTGCAGGGATTTCTCGCCCAGCACGGGTAAGCGCGGCAGTCGGCAAACCGATCAGTTGCTGACTGCCGCAGCGACTTACATCTGCGGACGCATCACGTTCGGGATGTTGATGGCCGGGGAGTTCACCACGGGCACATTGACCGCGGGCGTCTGTACCACCGGAACATTCACAGTCGGAGTTGTCACCACAGGCACGTTGACCGAAGGAGTGGTCACCGCGGGAATGTTGACTTGCGGCGTTGTCACCGCGGGAACGTTGATCGACGGCGTGTTGACCGAAGGCACATTGACCGCTGGGCTATTGATCACGGGAACGGTGACCGCAGGCGAGGTAACGGCAGGCGTATTCGGGGTTTGCACCGAAGGAGTTTGCGTGGTGACTTGCGCCCCTGCGCGCGCGCCCAGCCCTTGACCGACGCCCGTGTCCCGAGTGCGCAGTGCAGGGGTGGAAGTGCCTGCGGTATCGACCTGACCTTGCGTGGCGGTATGAGTCTGCACCGTGTTGCGGTGCTGAGCTTCGGTGCGGGTTTGCGCGCCAGTGCGACCGGATGAGGTCGGCGCCGCTTCGCCGGTTGACGTGCGGGTGTGGCTCTGGGTCGTGGTGCGGGTTTCAGCCCGGGTGTTGTTTGCCGAAGTGGCGGTGTGGGAGCGAGTGGCGGGCCTGGCCTGCTGATCGGCCGTGCGCGTCGACGTCGTCGCCGAGAGTTGACCGTCCTGAACGGCATTCACGGCGGTTTGCGCGTAAGCGAGCCCGATGGAGAGCGAAGCGGCTGCAACAGCGGCGGACAGAACGGCGAGGGTACGGGTCTTGGACATGATGTTCTCCTGAAAGAAGGAAGGGTGTTTCACGCATCGTGGTAAATATTCCCACATAAGCGCTTGTGTTTATAATAGTGGCAAAATTTCCCACGTCAAGCCAACTCGCTTCGTATATCCTGTTGCCATGTCCGCCGCTCTCAAATCTGCCGCCCTGTCCATCTTGCGGCCCTTCGTGCGCTATCTCATTACGCAGGGCTGGACTTATGGCGCTCTGTCTGAACTGCTCAAATTTGTCTATGTGGGCGAAGTCATTGCGCTCGATCAGCGCGACGGCAAACCCGCGCCAACCGATAGCCGTGTGAGTCTGCTCAGCGGCATCCACCGCAAGGAAGTACGGCGTCTGCGCGAAGAATTGCAGAGCGGGTCGGGTGAGATTGCGCTGCGGCATGGCGCCAATATGTCGGCGCAGGTGGTGGCGGCCTGGGTGGCTTGCGAGGCGTATCGCGACCCGCAAGGTGAACCGCTTGCCCTGCCGCTGCGCGCTGCGGGCGCCACGGCCAGTTTTGAAAATCTGGTGCGGCTGGTGAAGGCCGACATGCGGCCGCGTACCGTGCTGGATGAACTGCTGCGCGCCGGCGTAGTGGAGCAGCAGGATGACGTGGTGAAGTTGGCTCGCGGCGGCTATGTCTCCGATCTGCCCGAGGACAGGCTGGCTTTCATGGGGGCGCATATCGGCGACCATCTGCGAGCCACGGTGCATAACCTGGAGGGTCGCGCGCCGACTTATCTGGAGCAATCGGTCTATTTCGACGATCTGCCGCCCATCGTGCCGGGCGAGGTACGCGACGACCTGCGTCAGTTCGGCGAACAGGTCTTGCAAGAGGCCTATCAGCGCATCACGCGTGCAGAAAGGGCTGCTCAATCCGCGCAATCTGGCGATTTCGATGCGACGCAAACCAGCAAGAAGCGCCTGCGCCTCGGTGTCTATTACTTCGAAGACGATATGCCCGCTTCGAACTCGGCCGGGGAGCAGCCGTGAAAGCCGCGTTTAAAGCCGTCGTTCGTGCCTGGCTCCCGGGGCTGCGCTTCGTGGGCGTGGCCTGCATAGGGCTGATGCTGGGCTTGGCGGGCTCGATTGCAGCCACGCCAGGCGGGATCGGCGGCACGGGTATCGACCCCGGCGGCATCGGCGGCACCGGCATCAGTCCTGGCGGCATCGGTGGGACGGGCATCGTGGCCATCGGCCCGGTTCAGCGCTTCGGCAGCATTTTCGTCAATGGCGGCGAATATGAACTGCCCGCGCAGACACGCTATCGCGTGGACGGGCAGCCCGCATCCGAGAAAAGCCTGAATTTGGGCGATATGGTGCGTGTCCATGCCGTGGAGCAGGGCGGGCGGCTGGATGCGCTGGCGGTGGACATCAGCCATGCGGTGATCGGGCGCGTGTCGCAGATCGATCAATCTGCGGCGCGGCTGGTGGTGCTGGGCCAGACCGTTCAAATCCTGCCCGGTACTTTGTTGCGCACCGCTGAAAATCAGCCCATGCCGCTATCGCGTCTGAAGGTGGGCGACGAGGTGCGCATCAGCGCGCTCGATCAAGGCGCGGGGCATTGGCAGGCGATGCGGCTGACTCAGCTCTCAGCTCCGCCCGCGGGACGCGGTTCGCCGTTCTTGCTGCGCGGCAAAATCGAGGCGACAAGCGCTCAACCGCAGCGGGTCAAGATCAATGGCGTCTGGCTGCCCGTACGCAGCGGGGCGGCGCAAGCGGGGCTGGCGGTCGGCGCCGAGGTTGTGGCGCGCGGCAGTCAGCAGGGCCAGGGAAATGTGATTGATTCCCTGCAGCCGACTGCGCCTTTGGCAGCACCCATCGGCACGCGTGTGGCGATGGTGGGTTTTTTGCAGGCCGGTTCGCTGGGCAGGGAAGGTTGGGAATTGCAGGGCTTTCAGATCAGAGGCGCCGACGCGCTGATGAAGGCGCAATTGCAGTCCGCCGCCCGGTCGCAGGCAGCGCCGGTGTTCATCGTCGGCACCTTGGCAGCGGCGCAGACGGTGGCGGTCGAGCGCGTCATTTCGAATGTGAACGCGCTGCAATTTGCGCTGCCGCCCCTGGCCGGTGCGCAGACGCCTCCCGCAAAAGTCGGTGACAGGGGCTCGATGCCAGGCACGGCGACCCAGTTCATGTCGAACGGCGCAGGGCAGAGCACGCCGAGCCCCGCTTTCGTTGCGCCGACGCTGCCTGCGGTGATCCAGCCGGGGTTCACCGTGCCCTCGATTCCCGCAGCGCCCGCCGTGCCGCAGGTGCCGCAAATGCCCGCTGTCAACATGCCCTCCGTGTCGCCCCCCGCGGTCGCTCCGCCGAGCGTCTCTCCGCCGCAAGTACCCGTCGTCGTGCCGCCGACAGTGGCCCCGCCGGTTGTGAACGCACCCAGCGTGACGACGCCTACCTTGCCCAGCGGAATGCAGATTCCCACTGTGCCGCGCCCATGAAAAAGGCCAGCTTGCGCTGGCCTTTTTATCGCAGGGCGAGGTGAGAACGGAGGTCAGAACACGATCTGGCCGCCTATGCCGACGCCAAAATTGGCGCTGCCATCGCTCAGGCCCTTGTCGACATAAACCTGGAAACCACTGCCATTTGGGGTGAGGTTGTAATTCCACGCAGCAATCAGGTCTGAGGGAGCGGGCGCCCCGGCCACCATCGACTGCTGACCGGCGTACATCAAGGTGAAAATATGCTGCTGACTGGCCGCATAGCTGGCGCCAAACTGGTAGATGGCGATGTTGCGCAGATTCTGTCCGGCTGGGTTGCCCACGAAACGGTAGCCCAGGTTGGCAAACGGAAACCAGCTATTGCCCACGATCTGCTGCAGGCCCACGCCCAGTTCGTAGTCGTTCTTGCCCGTGCCCAGACCGTTGTCGGACGAAGCGGTACCGAATTTGACTTTGGCGTAGGGTGTGATGGAGGGCGTGAGACCGCCGCCCTGAAAAATCTTGTAATGCCCAGCTAGCCACACGTCGCCCAGGCCGCTGGCGGAACGGGTTTGCGCGGAACCGGAGCCGCCCACAACCGTGTTTCCGACGATGGTGGAGCCGACGGGCAGGCCGCTTTCAGAAACGTAGGGCACCGTGAGTTTGACGCGCCAGTTGCTGTCGCCGTATTGAATGTCGGTGGCGTCGTAGCGGATGTTGATGTTGTTGTTGGTGCCGAATTTGCCCTGGAAAAAGGACAGCGTGTTGCCGACCGTGAGTGCGGGTTCGGCGTGTGCGGTGCAAACACCCCCCAGAGCAAGCAGGGTGGCGATGAGGGTGGGACGTAGGGCCATGTTTGATCTCGCGCGAGGAGGACTGAGGGAAATGGAGCGGCCAGAAAAAGCCGCTGTCTTGAGTCGTGGGAAAGTATCACACAAAATACAAGCTCAATCCTTGTCGAATCGCAAACCGGCGTGGCAAGACCCGTCCGGCCCGTCGGCGAGAGACGTGCGTGCAAGTGCGCGTGCGCGTCAATGAAGCGCTGGTATTCTGGCGATCCGTCCCGTTTTTCATCTCCGAGTCTGAAACATGAGCGCATCACCCCCAGATCTTCCGCCGCAACGTTCTGAGTCGTCCGCTCAACCGGGAGCGTGGGAGCGGCAGGTGCTGGAAAAACTGGTGCTCGAGGTGGTGAACGAAAAACGACGGGCGCGGCGCTGGTCGATTTTTTTCCGCTTCGTCCTGCTCGGCATCGTGGCGCTCATCTTTTTCGGCGGCATGATCGCCGAGTTCGGTAGCAGCACCGCCACCGGGCCGCATACGGCGCTGATCGAGCTCAACGGCGAGATCTCCATCGGCTCGCAGGCCAGTGCCGACAACATCAATGCGGCCTTGCAGGATGCGTTTTCCAGCCCGGACACGCGCGGCGTCATTCTGCGCATCAACAGCCCGGGCGGCAGCCCGGTGCAGGCGAGCCAGATTTTTGCCGAGATCGAGCGGCTTCGTGCCAAATACAACAAGCCGGTGTACGCCGTATGCGAAGAGGTGTGCGCCTCCGGCGCGTACTACGTGGCGGCGGCGGCGAATGACATCTATGTGAATCCGGCCAGTCTGGTGGGCTCTATCGGCGTGTTGATGGACGGCTTCGGCTTTTCCGGCCTGATGGACAAGCTCGGCGTGACGCGCCGCTTGCTCACCGCGGGCGCCAACAAGGGGTTCATGGATCCCTTCACGCCCATGCCCGAGGACCAGAAAACCTATGCACTGGGCATGCTGGAGCAGATTCACAAACAGTTCATCGCGGCGGTGGAGAAAGGTCGCGGCGCACGATTGAAAGTGAATGACCAAACCTTCTCCGGCCTGGTGTGGACGGGTGAATCGGCCGTACAGCAAGGCCTGGCCGACGGCTACGGGGACGTGGATCAGATCGCCCGCGACAAGATCAAAGCGCCGGAAATCGTCGATTACACCCTGCAGGAAAACGTGGCCGAGCGTCTGGCCAAGCGTTTTGGCGCCTCGCTGGGCATGGGCGCGGTGCGCGAACTCTCAAACCTGGGCGGGTCTTTGCGCTGAGTCAGGACAAGCTCGCGCCAGCACATCGAAGCCGCTCAGGCGCAGCATGTCGCACAGGTCAATCAGGGGCAGGCCGATCAAGGCGGTCGGATCGTCGCTGCGCATGTGCCTGAGCAGCGCAGGGCCGAGCGATTCCGAGCGGGCGCTGCCCGCGCAGTCGTAGGGCGCGTCCAGCGTCAGATAGGTTTCGATTTCAGCCGGGCTCAGCGTGCGGAATCGCACTTCGGTGGGGCAGTTGCGTACCTGTACGCCGCCGTCTGGGTCGATGACGCAAACCGCGGTATGGAACACGGCGTCACGTCCACTGAGGCGCTGCAACTGAGCGACCGCAGCCGCATGGGAGCCGGGCTTACCGAGCGCTTCGTCCCCCAACATGCACACCTGATCGGAGCCGATCACCCAGCAGCCTGGCGCGGTGCGCGCCACTGCGGCGGCCTTTTCAGCCGCCAGCCGCAGCGCCAGATCGAGAGGCGACTCGTCGGCCCTGCGGGTTTCGTCCACCTCGGGTGCGCGGCGTGAAAAAGGCACGCGCAGGCGTTGGAGCAGCTCAGCGCGATAGCGCGAGGTCGATGCGAGAACCAGAGCGGGATCAGTGGTACTGGGCATCAATTCTTGCCGAAGAACCGGCCATGCAGCCATGCGCCGATGAGTATGCCCGCAATGCTCAGCAGAAGCGGCCAGTTGCCCACCCCCAGGCCAGCAATGGCCGGACCTGGGCACACGCCGCTCAGCCCCCAGCCCACGCCAAAAATCGCGGCGCCGATTAGAGTGCGCGCGTCCAGATGCGAGGGGTGTTTGCCGAACACCACGCCAAAGACCGGCCGCTTCATCAGTCGGGGCAGCAGGTGATAGGCGATGAAGGTCACGCCGGCAGCGCCCCCCATCACCAGCAGCAGACCGAGATTCTTGAGCAGCAGAAACTGCAGAATGGCCTCGGGCTTGACCATGGTGGACAGCGCCAGACCGAAGCCGAAAAGTACCCCGGCGAACAAGGCCGAAAGCATCACTGCGAAAGGAGGAACGCGCTGCATTTCAGAACCCTCCCAAGGCGCGGACCACATGAGCCGTGATGATGGCGGTGCACAGAAAAATGATCACCGCGAGAATGGAAGGCAACTGCCCAGACCCGACGCCGCAGATGCCGTGACCCGAGGTGCAGCCCCCACCCATGCGGGCGCCAAACCCGCCGACGATGCCGCCGACGAACAACTGCCAAAGCGGCACTTTGGTCACAAAGCCTTCGCCATGTCCGAGGGTGTAGGTGAACACCACCGCACCGACGATCAGGCCCAGGCCGTACATCAAACGCCAGTTACGGGTCGAAACGAATTTTTCGTGTCGAAAAAACGGATGGCGCGATACCAGCGACCAGACCGCCGTGTAAGCCGTACTGACGCCGCCGATCAGGCCGGTCAGCCAGAACAGCACGCTGACGCCCAGTCCGATGAAAATGCCGCCATAGAGAAAAGGCTCCCAACCCAGCGGGAACCACTGCGCAATACTGTTCATCAGTCTCATCCTCTTTCGGTGGGTCGAAGTGATATGGATCACTCTTTTTGCATACTCCGTAGTGTAGGAGAGGGGCTGCGCGCTGTCTCGGCGAGATGTTGCAGCCGGTAAAATTGGGTGATGTCCCAACTGCACTCCACAACCCCTCCTGACCCCGGGGCAATGCCGCCCCGCGCGCTGACCTTGTTCGACTTCGCTCGTTCCGATGGCGAACTGCACGGCCGGTTGCCGCTGCCGGACCTGTCCCGCCTGAGCGAACTGTTGTCGAGCACGCAAGGGCCTCCAGTGCAATGGACGCTAAAGGGTTTTCAGCGCGAACGGATCGGCATGCGCCCGCAGGCCATGGTGACTTTGCAAGTGCGCGGGGCACTTCCGCTGATCTGCCAGCGCTGTCTGCAAGCAATGCAATATGCGGTTGACGAAGCCGTCGATTTTCGATTGGTGGCCGAAGAACCGGAACTGACTCAGGCCGAAATCGAGGCCGAAGACGAGGCGCTGCCTGCGATCAATCCCGTGGATGTGCTGAGCCTCATCGAGGACCAACTCATCCTCGCCCTGCCCATCGTGCCCATGCATGACGTCTGCCCGCAGCGTGGCGCGCCCGAGCCGACGCCTTCGCGCACCGATGAGGCGCCTGCCGAGGAACGCCAGCACCCCTTCGCCAATCTGCGCGATCTGCTCGACGGCTCAAAAAAGAAACGCTAGTGGGCTATGTCGCGGGGCAAAGCCACCGTATATAATGATTAGCTTTTTCACAGGGGATTGCCATGGCCGTCCAGCAAAACAAGAAATCACCTTCGAAGCGTGGCATGCACCGTGCCCACCAGTTTTTGAGCGCGCCGCCGCTGGCAGTTGAGCCGACCACGGGTGAGACGCATCTGCGCCACCACATCAGCCCGAACGGTTTTTACCGTGGGCGCAAAGTGGTCAAGACCAAATCTGACGAGTAAGCGCTTGCCTTTGCGCACCATGCGTCGCCTGCGAATTTGGGGCGATAGTCTGTCATGCGTGCCTGCGAAGGGGCCTTCGATGCTGGCGCCCGCTGTGTCATGAGTTCCACTCTGGCCGTCGATTTGATGGGCGGAGACCATGGTCCGAAAGTGACCCTGCCAGCCTGCGTGCAATTTTTGCAGGCGCATCCGGACAGTCGGCTGATACTGGTCGGCCAGACTGAAGCCGTCATGCCGCTGCTGGAGTCGTTGCACCTGAAAAACGATGCGCGCATCGAATTCGTCGCGGCGAGTGAGGTGGTGACTTCCGACGATCCGGTCGAGGTCGCGCTGCGCCGCAAGCGCGATTCGTCCATGCGCCGTGCCATTGAGCAGGTTCGGGATGGTCGTGCGCAGGCCTGCGTGTCAGCCGGCAACACCGGCGCCCTGATGGCGCTTGCGCGCTATTTGCTCAAGACCTTGCTCGACATTGAACGACCGGCCATCGCGACCTATCTGCCCAACCAGAAGGGCGAGGGCACGCTGATGCTCGATCTGGGCGCCAACGTCGATTGCGAGCCCTTGCATCTGCTGCAGTTTGCCGTCATGGGCACGGCGTATGCGGCGGCCGGCGGGCATGCGCAGCCGACGGTTGGGCTGCTCAATATCGGCGAAGAGGTGATCAAGGGCAACGACACCATCAAGCGGGCGGCCGAACTGCTGCGCGAAGCCGATGCGCTCGGGCGTCTTCGGTTTTTCGGCAATGTCGAGGGCAACGACATCTTCAAGGGCACGACCGATATCGTCGTGTGCGATGGTTTTGTCGGCAACGTCGCGCTCAAGACCTCCGAAGGGCTGGCGCAAATGCTCTCTGGCATGATTCGCGAAGAGTTCACCCGCACGCCGCTGAGCAAGTTGATGGCGCTGCTCGCCATGCCTGTGCTCAAACGTTTCCGCAAGCGCGTCGATCACCGCCGTTACAACGGCGCGGCCCTGCTGGGTCTGCGCGGCCTGGTCGTCAAGAGCCACGGCTCGGCGGATGCCTTTGGTTTCGAACAGGCGCTGCTGCGCGCGCATGAAGCGGTGCAGGGCGACGTGGTGCGCCATACCGAACGAATTCTCGAAGTGATGCACGAGTCATCACCCACCGGGGCCGCGCTCGCTCCGGCGAGTTGAGCCACCGCTGCACCTCTCTGAACAATCTGCTCCATGTCCTCCTATTCCCGTATTTCCGGCACCGGCAGCGCACTGCCCCCGCGCAAAATCAGCAACGACGAGCTGGCTGCTGATCTGGCCCGGCGCGGCGTCGAAACCAGTGATGAGTGGATCGTGGCGCGCACCGGCATCCGCTTTCGTCATTTCGCTGAACAAGGGACGACCAGTGTCGATCTGGGCGAACAAGCTGCCCGTCGCGCCCTCGAATCGGCCGGACTGCAGGCCCACGACATTGGCCTGATCATCGTGGCCACGTCCACGCCGGACATGATTTTTCCCTCCAACGCGGCCCTCATCCAGGGCCGTCTTGGCGCCGCCGGAGGCGCGGCCTTCGATGTGCAGGCGGTATGCGCCGGATTCGTCTACGCCCTGACCGTGGCCGATCAGTTTGTGCGCAGCGGCATGACGCGGCATGCCCTGGTCATTGGCGCCGAGGTGTTTTCGCAGATTCTCGATTTCAATGATCGCACCACCTGCGTGCTGTTTGGCGATGGCGCTGGCGCCGTGGTGCTTAGTGCCAGTGAAACCCCGGGTGTGCTGGCCAGCGCGCTGCATGCGGACGGCCGTCAATCGTCCATTCTGTGCACTCCGGGGCGTGTGTCGAGCGGCCAGGTTGCGGGCAGCCCTTTCCTGAAAATGGACGGACAGGCGGTATTCAAGCAAGCCGTCCATGTGCTCGAAGATGTGGCCCGCGAGGCGCTGGCCAAGGCCGACCGCTTGCCCGCCGATGTGGACTGGATGGTGCCGCATCAGGCCAATATCCGCATCATGACGCATACCGCCAAGAAACTCGGCATTCCACTCGACAAAATCGTCGTGACGGTCGACCAGCACGGCAATACCTCGGCCGCCTCGATACCGCTGGCGCTCGATGTCGCCGTGCGCAGCGGGCAGATTCAGCGCGGCGACACCTTGCTGTTCGAGGCCGTTGGCGGCGGGTTGACCTGGGGCGCGGCAGTCGTCGATTACTGAGTTTTGCAGACGTTCAACTCCTGTACCACCATGACATTTGCATTCGTTTTCCCCGGGCAAGGTTCACAGTCCGTCGGCATGCTCGATAAAGTGGCCGATCATCCTGCCGTGCGCGCCACCCTGCAGGAGGCCAGCGCGGCCCTGTCGCTGGATGTGGGCGCCCTGATCGCGCAGGGCCCGGCCGAGCAGCTCAATCTGACGACCAACACCCAGCCCGTCATGCTTACTGCGGGCGTGGCGCTTTATCGCCTTTGGCTGGCTGAGGGCGGGCGCAAACCCGACTTTGTTGCCGGACATAGTTTGGGCGAATACACCGCGCTGGTCGCAGCCGAAAGCCTCACGCTGACCGACGCCTTGCCCTTGGTGCGTTTTCGCGCCCAGGCCATGCAGGACGCGGTTCCCGTCGGCGCCGGCGGCATGGCCGCCGTGCTGGGTCTGGACGATGCCGCAGTGCGTGCCGGGTGCGCCCAGGCGGCGCAGGAGACCGGCGAGGCGGTGGAAGCGGTCAATTTCAATTCGCCAGGTCAGGTGGTGATCGCCGGCACGCAAGCCGCCGTGGCGCGCGCCTGCGAGGTGCTGAAGGCGGCGGGGGCCAAGCGCGCCTTGCCGCTGGCGGTTTCAGCGCCGTTTCACAGCAGTCTGCTGCAGGGCGCTGCCGACCAGTTGCGCGCCTATCTGCAAGGGGTGGCGATCAAGGCGCCGCAGATCACACTGATCAATAATGTGGACGTGGCTCATCCAACCGATCCCGATCAAATCCGCGACGCGCTGGCGCGTCAGGCTTGCCATGCCGTGCGCTGGGTCGAGTGCGTGCAGGCCATCGCGAAGGCGGGCTGCACGACGCTGGTCGAATGTGGTCCGGGTAAAGTGCTGCATGGCCTGACCCGCCGGATCGATCCCGCCCTGCAGTCTTTTGCCCTGGACGATTTGTCCGCGATTCCTTCCCTTCAAACCGCCCTGGCATGAGCAATACATCCCCTGACACTTCAACCGCTCAAGCGCTCGCCGGTCAGATTGCCCTGATCACGGGGGCATCGCGCGGCATCGGCGCGGCCATTGCGGCAGATCTGGCCGCTGCTGGTGCTCGCGTTATCGGCACGGCGACCTCAGAGTCGGGCGCGAACGCCATTACCGAGGCCCTGCAAGCCTTCGGTGGGCGAGGGGCTGTGCTCGATGTGAACGACGCCGAGGCGGGCGCCCGTCTGGTCGACGAGATCGTCAAGGCCGAAGGCGGGCTGCAGATCCTGGTGAACAATGCAGGCATCACCCGCGACATGCTGGCCATGCGCATGAGCGACGCCGACTGGGACGCCGTGATTTCGACCAATCTGAGCAGTGTGTTCCGTATGTCGCGCGCTGTGATGCGCACCATGATGAAGCAGCGTTACGGCCGCATCGTCAACATCACCTCGGTCGTCGGCGCCTCCGGTAATCCGGGTCAGGCCAATTACGCGGCGGCCAAGGCCGGCGTGGCGGGCATGACCCGCGCGCTGGCGCAGGAACTGGGCAGCCGCAACATCACGGTCAACTGTGTGGCGCCGGGATTCATCGATACCGACATGACCCGGGCGCTGACCGAGGCGCAGACCCAGCCGATGCTGGCGCGCATTCCCCTGGGTCGTCTGGGCAAGCCTGAAGAGATCGCGCATGCGGTGTCTTTTCTGGCCTCGCCCTTGGCGGCTTATATCACCGGCGCCGTTCTGCATGTGAACGGCGGCATGTACATGCAATAACACCTGCCGAAACGCGCGACGTTGTCGCTGGGCGGGGTTATGCTCTCGGCCTGTCGCCAAGTCAGCTTCGGCGCTTGCTAAAATTTTTCATATTTCCACTGGAGGTTTCAATGAGTGACATCGAACAGCGCGTCAAGAAGATCATCGCCGAGCAACTGGGCGTTGCCGAAGACCAGGTGACCAACGAAAAATCCTTCGTGGATGATCTGGGCGCCGATTCCCTGGACACGGTCGAACTGGTCATGGCGCTGGAAGACGAATTCCACATCGAGATTCCCGACGAAGACGCCGAGAAGATCACCACCGTGCAACTGGCGGTTGACTACGCCAAGGCGCACTACAAGGCCTGATGAAAGATCGGATCGCAGAGGCCAGCTTTTTGCATCGGCCATGCGCCCTGAGCCACATTGTTTTGAATCCACCTTGTTCTGACTCACTAATGCTCGCGCGCATGCGTCTGCGCTGGCGCGGCTTGCCTGATTTCACATGACTCTTCGCCGACGAATTGCGATTACTGGCCTGGGCGCGGTTTCCCCGCTGGGCAACACGCTGGATGACAACTGGGCAAGCCTGCTCGCTGGCAAATCTGGCATCGGACGCATCACCAAGTTCGATGCCTCGGCCTATTCCGTGCAAATCGCAGGCGAAGTCCGTGATTTCGATGTGACGCAGTACATTGCCGCCAAGGAAGCGCGGCATATGGACACCTTCATCCACTACGGCATCGCCGCGTCGATGCAGGCTGTGCGTGACAGCGGCATCGACCAGGCCGGGCTCGATCCCGAGCGGGTCGGCGTGCTGGTGGGTTCGGGAATCGGTGGTCTGCCACTGATCGAAAACACCTACAAAGAGCTGCTCGACCGCGGGCCACGCCGTGTCACGCCGTTCTTCGTGCCGGCGTCGATCATCAACATGGTCTCCGGGCATGTGTCTATCGAATATGGTTTTCAGGGCCCTAACCTCTCCGTCGTCACGGCCTGTACCACGGGTCTGCACGCCATCGGTCTGGCTGCGCGCCTCATCGAGTCCGGTGATGCGGACGTCATGGTTGCAGGCGGCGCAGAGGCCACGGTATCGCCCTTGGGCATCGGTGGCTTTGCATCAGCGCGCGCCCTGTCCACTCGCAATGACGATCCGACCAGCGCAAGCCGACCGTGGGACAAAGACCGCGATGGTTTCGTGCTCGGGGAAGGCGCGGGCGTCATGGTGCTGGAGGACTACGACCTCGCGGTCAAGCGCGGCGCGAAGATTTACGCCGAGCTCGTCGGTTTCGGCATGAGCGGTGACGCCGGGCATATCACGGCGCCCAACACCGACGGCCCCCGTCGCAGCATGTTGCTGGCGCTGAAAAACGCCGACGTGGCCGCCGATCAGGTGCAAATGGTCAACGCCCACGGCACTTCCACCCCGCTGGGCGACAAGAACGAGTCCGATGCCATCAAGCTCGCTTTTGGCGACCATGCCTACAAGCTGGTGGTCAATTCCACCAAGTCGATGACCGGCCACCTGCTCGGTGGCGCCGGAGGCGTCGAGTCGGTGTATACCGTGTTGTCATTGCATCATCAGGTCTGCCCGCCCACCATCAATCTGCAGACGCCCGATCCGGAATGCGATCTGGACTACTGCGCCAACACCGCGCGCGACATGCGCATCGACTACGCGCTGAAAAACAACTTCGGCTTTGGCGGCACCAACGGGTCGCTGCTGTTCAAGCGCGTCTGAGGGACAATTTAGCTGTCCTTTGCATTCCCCCCCTCTCAACAGAGCAGCATGAAGACCCTTGCACCCCTGCAGATCCGGGTCGAACATTTCGGCCGCTGGCATCTGCTGCTCGGGCTGTTCAGTGCGGCGTCCCTGCTCGCCGCCGGGTGGACGGTCTGGGTCTGGCGCGATACCGATTCGCTCAGTCTGATGGCGGCTTTTGCGGCCGCCATATTCCTGGCCATACTGTCAGCGCAGTACCCCTACTGGACCATCCGCCCGTTCACGCTGTTTCACGGCGAGCGTGGCTGGAAGCTGCAGCGCGGCGACGGTCTGGAAGATGTGCTTCAGGTGCGGGGCATGGTGCTGCCGGGGCTGCTGCTGGTACTGGGCCTGACGGCGAAGGGGCGCGTGGTTCTGCCCGTGCCCAGCGATATCCAACCCGGCATTTTTCGCGAATTGCGACTGCGCTTGGGTGCACTGCCGCATTGAGTTCCGGTGGAGCAAGACACCCAGAGTGATGCCGTGCTGGTCCAGCAGGTCCAAGCGGGGCAGCAGAAGGCCTTCGACCTGCTCGTGGCCAAATACCAGCGCCGCATTTATCGCTTGGTGCTGCGTTTCATTCGCGATCCGGCGCTGGCGGAAGACGTGGCGCAAGAGACTTTTTTGCGCGCTTACCGGGCCATTGGGCAGTTTCGCGGCGAAAGCCAGTTCTATACCTGGCTCTATCGCATCGCAGTCAATACGGCCAAAAAAGCCATTTCCGACGATATTCGCGACCCGACGGTGTCCGAAGGTGATGCGTTGGGGCATGATGAAGAAACTTTTAGCCCGACCGAGCTACTAACCAACCACGAAACGCCGGAGTCCATTCTGGTTTCGAAAGAAATCGTGCAAACGGTGAATGCCGCGATGGAGTCTTTGCCAGAAGATTTGCGCATGGCGATCACTCTGCGCGAGATTGAGGGTTTGAGCTACGAAGATATTGCCGAAGCCATGCAATGCCCGATCGGCACGGTGCGCTCGCGGATTTTTCGTGCCCGCGAGGCGATCGCAGAGCGTCTGCGGCCCGTGATCGAGCACAAGGGTGGCAAGCGGTGGTGAACCTACGGTTGAGCTTTGTTGGAGACAGGAAATGAGTCAAGACACATCGCGCGAGCAACTCTCCGCCTTGATGGACGCGGAGGGGGAGTACCGTGGGCAATCCGCGCGGACGGACGCTACGGCGGCTTTGATCCGCCATGTGGCTGCGGACGAGGCCGCGCGGCGTGACTGGCTGATTTACGCACAGATCGGCGATGTGCTGCGTTCTTCCGATCTCACGCCGATGCCCGGTGAGGCTGACTTTTTGCAGCGCGTCAGCGCGGCGATTGCGCGCGAACCCATCGTGCTGCAACCGCAAGCCGTGGCGCAAACGGCTGCGGCGGCTGGTGGGTCGGCGCACCGCTCTGCCGCGCATCGCCGCCCGCACTGGAGTACGCGGATGGCCGCTGGCATGGCGGCTGTGGCCGGGGTGGCGGTGATGGCCTGGGTGGCATTGCCGGGATTGCAGAACGCCGATTCGTCAGGCGCGGCGCCGACGGTGGCGTCAGTCGGCGCCTTGGGTTCGAAGGGGCAGATGGCTGTAGCCGATACCCAGATGGCTCCGTCACTCAACCCAGCGGCTCGGGCGGGTTTGACGGGTTTTATCCAGGCCGATCTGTCGTCGCAAAGCCCACGGCGGGTCGAGCGCGGTCAAGAGGCGTCCCAGCTCGTTCCCGTGTCGGAGCAAATGCCCATGGTCGAATACCTCCTGGCGCATCAGCAGATGGCTGGGGGCATGATGCCCGCCGTGCCGGCCACGTTGCAATGGGTTCGAAATCGGCCTGTTGAGCCCAGCAACCCTGAGCCTGGTCTTCATCAGGCCGCGCCCGCAGCGCAATCGCACTGATGGCGGGCTTGCGGGTATTCAGCGCGCGTCGCTGGCGTCGGGCAATCTGGCTGGGGAGCCTTGTCGGATTGTCGAGCGTACTCTGGGCCGCGCCCGTCTTCGCCGCGCAGGAGGGCCATGCGCCCGCCGCGACTGACGCCTCGGCCGCGGCGCAATCAACGGATGCGCCTGTGCAGCAGCAGGGCCTGGAGCAATGGTTGCAGACCGTCAGCGCGGCCGCCCGGTCGCTGAATTACAGCGGCGTGTTCATCACCCAGCGCGGCGATGAGATCAGCACCTCCAGTCTGGTGCACTACGTTTTGCCGCAGGGGCATTTCGAGCGCATCGAGACGCTCGATGGGCAGCGCCGCATCATGGTTTCGCTCAACGATCAGGTTCGCACGAGTTGGCCCGACTACCGCCTGACGCTGATCGACAATCAGGCCGGGCAGGCCAGCTTTCCCCGCTTGCTCAAAACCACCGATGGCGAGGTCGACCGCAACTACCGGCTGGAGCGCGGCGGGCTGCAGCGTTGCGCGGGTTTCGAGTGCCGCGTCTCCACCCTGTTGCCGCGCGACGATCTGCGCTGGGGATATCGCCTGTGGTCGCTGCGCGATTCGCAGCTGCTGGTCAAGGCGCAAACGCTCGATGCAGCGGGTCATGTGATCAATCAGGTGGCATTCACCGAGATCAAGATCAATGTGGCTCCGCGCCAGTCGCTGGTGCGCGACAGTCTGCATCAACCCCCAGGGTATGCGGTGGAGCAGATGAAGGTCGTGCCGGTGAGCCTGCAGTCGCAGGGATGGGCGCTTTCTTCCCAGGTGCCGGGCTTCAAGACGGTCGGGGTATTCCGCCGCAGTATGTCGGTGGGCAGCAAACCCTCTGAGGTATTGCAGTGGCTGCTCAGTGATGGCCTGGCTTCGGTATCCATCTTTGTTCAGTCCGCCGCCGATCTGAGCGAGCCGGTCGCGCCTGAACAGCGCGTCGGCGGCACGCTGGCGCTGTCTCGGCGCATCGGCGACTCCTGGCTGACGGTGATGGGCGCCGTGCCCGAGCGCACGCTGCGCCGTATCAGCGACGCCATCGTTCGCGTGCAATAAGCGGCTTGAGGGTTCTGCGCCAGGCCGCAGCGCAGTTGCGACGTTTTCCGTATGCTGCCCGCGAGCGGGTGAAATGATGGAATCAATTGCAGTGCCATGCCTGAACTCAGGCGCGATGTATCAGGGAGAAATCGGTGAAAAAAGTTTTGTTGAGCTGTTTGAGTGCGGGCCTGCTGGCCTTGTCGGGTATCGCGGTTCCTGCGCAGGCGGCCGGTTCGGCGCCGCA
>NZ_JBYCKI010000092.1:0-1915 GCF_057473305.1 Thiomonas sp. TH-17 | reverse complement strand
GTTGTCACGGCGCGCAGATGGGAGTCCGCGGTACATCGGGAAATCCGAGATGAGTGGGTAGAAGTAGCGGCGCGCGTAATAACCGCGCTCTTTGAGTCTGTCGTAGAGCGCGTCGCGAGTGAGCGGATAGTTGGGTTCCACTAGGACGGGAAAATAACCGTGGTTTCGCACAGTTTCTCCGCTATGGGGCAAACAACGAATACCGGGAACATCCCTCAGCATGCTTTGGTACAGCGCATCGATGACGGCGCGGCGTGCGATGACATCTCCGATGTAGTTGAGTTGCAGCAGGCCGAGCGCCGCGTTGAACTCGCTCATCTTGCCATTGATGCCCGGAGCGACGACGGTCGTTTCATCGACGAAACCGAAATTCTTCAAATGATCGATACGTTGCTTGGTCTTCGCGTCGGGGCAGACGATGGCGCCGCCTTCGAAAGTCGAAAAAGTCTTGGTCGCGTGAAAACTCAGCACAGAAAGATCGCCATGCCGCAGGATGCTGCCACCTGCATCCTCAACCCCAAAGGCATGCGCGGCGTCATAGATCACCTTGAGGTTGTAATTGTCTGCAATGCGCTGAATGGCTTCGACATCGCAGGGATGGCCGTAGCAGTGAACCGGCAAGATGGCCGTCGTCTGCGGCGTGATCGCGGCTTCGATCTTTGAAGGGTCCAGGTTCAGGGTTTTCGGGTCGATATCGACAAAGATCGGCCGGATGCCATTCCACAGCAGCGAATGCGACGTCGCGACGAAAGAGTAGGGCGTGGTGATCACTTCGCCCGTGATGCGAAGCGCCTGCAGCGCCGTCACGAGCGCCAGCGTGCCATTGGTGAAGAGAGCCACATGTTCGACGCCGAGGTGCTCACACAGCGCACCCTCGAACTGGACATGAAAGGGGCCGCCATTGGTCAGAATCTTGTTGTCCCAGATCTGCTGGAGGTAGGGCAGAAATTCCTCAAGGGGCGGCAGAAAGGGCTGGGTGACAAAAACCTTGGATTGAGGGTTCACAGGATCTTTGTCCATGAAAGGCGAGGCGATTGACGCTCGATTAGAGATACTGGAACAAACTCAACCCCTGCACCTGCGTAAACGCCTTTTGCGCGGCCTGCAGGGCGGTGAGGCTGGACTGGTACTCGGTGATGACCTGCGGGTAGTTGATGCTGGTGAGCTGGGTCTGCTGGGTTTGCAGTTGCAGGGTGAGGCTGGAGTTTTGCGTCTGCACGGCCTGCACCTGCTGCAGGCGGCTGCCGATGCTGGCCTGGGCGCTGAGCAGGTTGGTCTGGTTTTGGTCGAGACTGGCCAGGGCGTTGCTGATGGACTGTGCGCGCAAGGCGCTCGAACCCGAGGTCTGCGCCGAAGCCGAGAAGGCCTGCGCCAGAGACTGGAAGGTCTGGAACAGGCTTTGCGGCGCGGCGGCGCCGATGGTGAAACTGTCGCCCGACGACGGGGTGCCGACGATGGGCACGGTGATAGTCGGGTTGCTGCCGGGCGGCAGGCTGATACTCATGCCGGGGGTGAAGCTGCCGCTGGCGACCGGGCTGGCGGAGAACGCGCCGCCCGTGCCGCTGGCCACGGAGTAGGTCATCGAGCCGCCGCTGCCGCTGAAGCTGATCTGGTACTGCGTGCCGTCGACCTGCAGGGTTTGCTGGGCCAGGGCGGTGTTGTTGACGGTGCCGGGCCCGGCGGTGGCGCCGCCGGTGTTGCTGCTGGCGGCGTTCACGCTGAAGGTGCCGTTGCCCGCCCGCGCATTCATGAACAGCGCGTTGCCGGGGTCGCCGATGGCGGTGTTCAGATTGGGGCCGAGCGCGAGCTGGTTTTGCCCGCCATCGCCCTGGTATTGCACGCTGCCATCCGCCTGAATGACGAAGGGCTGGGCGCCGCTCTTGCTGCCGGCGAAAAGATAGTTGCCCTGGCCGTC
>NZ_JBYCKI010000091.1:0-8283 GCF_057473305.1 Thiomonas sp. TH-17 | reverse complement strand
CCTCGTGGTCCTGCTGGTTAAAAACTCAGCAGGTTAGGTTGAACACCCTGGTCAATATTGAACCGGCAGAACCCCTGTTTGATGGTCAGTTTTCAACCAGCGCCAACACTCTTGCTGACAGGCCGAGCAACAGTCCAGTACTCGCCGCGGGCACCTCGTCCCCACCCAGCAGCACCGCCAAACGAGAAGCGCGGGTCCGGCCTTCGGTGGCGAGCAACTCGAGCTCGCAGGGATCGCCGGCCTCGTCGAACCCAACTGGGGCCCAGAAGGTAGGCTCCTCATCCGCTGGCATAGTGGCCGCTACCGCCTCGACATCCCCAAGATGGGCACCGTCGCTATAGGCGGAAAGCACAAGTGGTGCAGTAGGGGCCATGGCGAGAATGGCTGGACCACGTGCGCCCATGCGATGGACGGACCAGCCTTCCTGCTCAGGGGTGGCAGCGAATACCAGCGGACCAGCAGCCTCTACGTAGACACCAGTCGGTAGCAGGCGCATGCGTCGGCCCTGGGCGCTTGCAGGCAGCCTTTGAGCATCGAGGTGGCTGCGCTCAGAAAGCCGTGTGTAACCGTGCCAGTGCCCCTGCAAATCACGCCGCAGCAACCGGGTACCAAGTGGCAGTGCCTCGCTCCGCTCACGTTCGCTTCGCAGTGTGTCGCGCACCAGCGCCTCGGCGGTCTCGGCAGACAACCGCAGCGGGAGCTCCTCGATCCAGCCCGGGCGGTGCGTGTCAAGCCAGCGGTCGATGGCGTCGGTAGGGACCTCGTCGGGTACGAGAGCACGAAGTCGAGCGAGACTCGACGCGAGTTCGCCTAGAAGGCGGGCGATGTCTTCGTTACGCAACGCCTGCGGGAGGTCGCCGAGGGCACGCGCAAGTAACGCATCCGGCACAACCGCCGCCTGCGATAGGCCAGCGCACTCAATGGCCATCAGCAGGCCCCTCACTACTCGCTGATAACGATTCGCTTGGCGAAGCATGGGGTCGGGCAGCCCGCCCTCAGCTAGGAGCGAGTACAGCCGCATATGGTGGCCACCCTCGGAGATGCGTACCGGACGCCGCCACCATCGCATTCCCCGATCCACTAGATCCCGAGCGAGCGTGTCGTCCGCTCGCAATCCGACTCCATCGAACACCAGCTGCCACGACAGTGGCCCACCCTCGTAATGGGTGCGAATACGTTCGGTCGCCCACATCACAAATGCTGCACCTACGCCGTCGAGAGACTGGGCCGTGCGCAGCCAGTCGCGCAGCGCCGTGGTCAGCGCAGTGTAGGTTGCGGAAGAGCACAGGTAACGGTGAAGGGGCCTGCCGTCGGGACGCTCAAGGCCCTGCCCGGCGATCACCGTGGCGAGTATGTGCAATTGCCCCCCTACGCCTTTCGCGTACTCACGCTGATTAGCTCGGAATAATGACACCCCAACAACAACGCCAGCCGAGTGCGCGTGCTTTCAGGTTCGCGAGCAATGGCCGCGTCCGCGACGGCAGCTACGTCAAGGAGATGAAGGGCTAGTGGATGCCACGGCTCGTTGTCAGGCTGACTGTTGGACCTGCTTTTTGCCCATAGGTTTCGCGCATGGCCAAGATTTTGCCTCATGCAACACCACCCCTGGAACAAGTATGGCCAGCACTCTATGACCTTCTCGTCTCAAATGCTGAGATGGGTCACGTCGGCGCCAACAGGCACTGTCATCGCCAGTGCACCCAGTGCTTCTTGCCACTACGCTCCGTCAGCAGAGCAACCTCCCCCACAGCGCGCAGGTCCACGTCATCACCCAGCGCACGGCCAGCACGTCGCGACGGATGAAGCCATCGGTCGGATTGCCGCAGCGGATCCTCCCCCATGACTGAACCCTGTCCGCGCGCCTGCTGCCCTGCTCGCGCTTGAACACCTTCTGCTCCATCACCGGCGTGACGTCCGCTGACGCGGGCAACTGCTGCCAGCGGGCTCGATCGTGGTCGTCGAGGCGGATTCGCCCGAATTCCATTTCACTGGCGTGTAGCCAGCGATCCAGGAGCCATTCGAGCAATTCGGGATCGCGGGTACGCAGGTGCTCGATCCAGTGACACAGGGCGGCCGCCGACTGGGTCGGGGACTTCGCCGCAAGGCGGTGCGGGATGCGCCTGCCATCGACCCTGTCGCACGGATGGCGCTTCGCGCTGGATCCCCGTTTTCCCGTCGGAATCTCGTAAATCCGCGCCAAGGCGATCTCGATCTGCGGCCTATCCAGACCCGTATCGTTGGGTGCCTCGCCGCGCAGCACGGCTTCGATCTGCGCCAAGCGTTCGTAGCGGATGGCTGATCGGTCATAGGCAGGCGGCTCGGGGCTGCTTTGTCCAGCGAGCGGGCCAGCCGGCGCGTCCTCGCGCATCTGCTCTTCGACGTGGACCGCGTCCGGGCACAGTGTCTCGGCTTCGGCACGCAAGTGCTGATGGAGAAACGCCGCCGCCGTCGCAGCGTCCATATTCGTCGTCTCCTCGCGCCACGCCTGGCTACGCCGCTGCATGGTGCGCGGGCTGCCGAGCCGCCGCTCGAACGCGCGCATCAGATCGGGGACCGGCTGTCCGCACAGGTGCGCGTAGAAGGCGATCCCGACGGTGTGGATGTAGTGGCGCAGGGTCGTGAGCGGATGCGAGTGGCCGAGCAGCGCCGCGATAGCCTGCAGGCCGTGGCCGCTCTGCCCTTCCCCGCCGAACAGCACGTCCATTGGCGCATCCGGCACCAGGAAATCCGCCATCCAGGGAAACTGCACCTCGATCCGGTGGTAATCGACCGAATCCGACAGGGCCGACAGCAGCAGGCGGCTCGCCAGCGTGTGGCGCACCGTGTGCAAGTGGACGGCGGGGTCCGATGCTTTCCGTTGCACCAGCTTGTTGACCGCATCGAAGAAGTTGTCGCCTTGGACCGTACGCGGGATGCCATGCGCCAGCAGTTGGCGCTCCGATCCGGCACGAACGGCCTGGATCCACTTCATGTCCGCGAAATCGGTCAACGCCTTCGGCAGGACGCGATCGGACCAGGCCGTCTTCAGCGTGTGCGTTCCATAGGGCTGCACCCGGATCAGATCGCCTTGCACATCGATCTCGCGGATTTTTTCAGCCTCGCTCCGGCGCAGCCCGAACAGTGCAATGGTCTCAAGATGACGCCGCGCCACGGCGCGGGTGTCCGGATTGCCAATCCCTGATTCATCCACACGGTCGATGGATCGGGCCACAGCACGGATCGACGCCGTCGTCACGATCTTGGCGAGGACACCGCGCGGCGCTGGCGGTTCGATCTCGCCGACCGTAAAGCCGGCCTTTTGCGCCACGGATCTTGCTGCCCGTTGCCGGAGAAACCGGCGAAACGTCTCGAACGGCAGCGACGTATCGATTCCCGGGTGCAGGTCATGGAACTGCTCCTCCAGGTTGACGAGGAACGCCTCGTCGATCGTCAGCTCCGAATCCCCGGCCACGCCAAAACCGACGAGCGCATACCCCACCACCTCGATGACCTGCTGAAAACGGCGCTTCTCGGCTGGCTTGACCTTGCCACCCTGGGTTTTGGCTTGATGTTGCAGGTACCAGACGGCGAACTTTTTCAACAGCTGTTGCAGGGGCAACTGCACCTCGATGTCATCGATCGTCCTGCACATCGCCTCGACCCGCGGCGACTGTCGATAGGCGATCCGGTGCACGAGGTCCTGGCTGCTTGCCACTTCGGAAGACGGCAGCGATACCTGCTCAAGCGACGTCCGTTCGAGGCTGAGCGCGAGTTCAGGCAGTGACCGGTGCACCGTTCTCGCCTCGTAGCCGGCAAGGTGGCGGATTTCATCATCCGCAAGGTCGTGCGTCTCGAACTCCGCCGATGCGTACGCGGCCAGGACCGGGCTACCGCGCATGAGGTGGTACTGCTGCGCAGCTGCACACGTGATCGTCAAGAGGTTGCCGACCTCCACGCCCACCAGCGCACGCAGGTAGCGGCTCAGCGCCGCCTGGATGCGTGCGCGCCGCTTCTGGGGATTCAGAGCAAGCAACGGCGTCAATGCAGCCTTGAGCCTGGCGAATTCGGCGACGAAATAGATCTGGCTGTACGGTTCCAGATAATGGATGCGATCCATCAGGGCGCCGTTTCGCCGGCAGCGAACCCGGCTCGGCACGTACCGCAACGGGCCGGTCGCGAGGATGCCGACGCTGCCGTAGCTTTGCAGAAATGCATCCAGCACCGGCCAGGTCACGAGACCCTGCCGCCAGATGCACAGCATCACGAAGCGCCCGAGTTCGCACGCGTCTGCACCGTCCGGGTCGGCCGCCGCGGGCAGATGCTCGAGCTCCGTGTAAAACGCCGGCAAGACCCGACTCGTGAAGTACGCAAGATGGTGCAACGCCACCTCATCCACCAGCCAATCGCGCTGGAGCTGGATGCGCGGCCGGTCGGCAAAGATCGGCACCTTCCATGCAGTGCGCGCGGCAGCACAGCAGGCCCGCGCGACCTCGCACACCTTGGCGTCATCGCCGACGTAGCGTTGAGCCACCGCCCTCACCAAGGCAGTGACTACCTTCGGATCCTTGATCTCCGCCGCGCGGATGGCCTCGTAAAGTGCCTCGTCCGCCAGGCGGCACTCCGCGTCAAAGTCGAAGCTCGGCTCATCCGGGGGGAGGCGCTTGGCGCGCTGGCTGGAATCCGCGAGCCCTTTCGGCTTCAGCGCAGCGACCACCGGCCAGTCAACCCACGTACCGATGGCCTGCGGATGGGCGATGACCTCAAAGCCGAGCTCGCGCTGCAATTGCTCCTGGCCGGCCAACCAGGCCTGGCGGAACCGCCGAAATGCAAAGTTGGAGGTGACCCGATACGGATGGCGCCCGGCAACCCAATGCCCCATCCCCGCATCGAGGTAGCGCCCGCCAATCACGGCCATTTCCTGACGCACGAGCTTTCTTGCCCAGTTGCCCGGCATGGGGATCAGCTGCTCCACTTGATACAGCCACTTGGGCCGGTAGCCGGTGACTTCCCCGCTGACTTTCAGGAACTGAAACCGCAGGACACCAGCCCTGAACTCGTCAGCGATGGGCTGGAACTCGGGGATGCGAAACGCCAGGTGCCAGACATAGCCAAAGTACGCCCGCAGCTGTGCCAGCACACCCTCCGTCAGCGGTACCAGTCGTTCCGCGCTGCCGTCATCGCGGTGCTTGTCGGCAACGACCGCCACGCCATCGATGATGGCAACCGGCGCCGGCGCGACGCGAGCCCGCCCAGCGGTCGCCATGTTCAGCCACAGGAGGGTGTACAGCGTCAGCAGGTTATGCGCGCGAATCACGCGCTCCACGCCACCCTCGGGCGCAGACTCCAACAGATAACCACGCAGGCGTTCGCGCAGCCGGCCAAGCTCCGCGCGCAAGGCATTCTTGTCGATGGCATCGGGCGTGCCGACGTATAGCGGCCCGGTGTCCCATGGAGTCGTCGAGCCTGCCAGCTGTACCGGGGTGCCCAGCAATTGTGTCAAGGCGCTTGCCCAGACGGCACTCGCCTGATCCACCGGGTACGCCGCGTAATGAATGATGTTCGCGAAGTTCAGGGCTTGCCGGTCGGTGATCAACTTGACCAGGCCGAGGTCGCCACGCGTCTGCTCGAGCATCAGGAACACCAATGCCTCGCGTACCAACCCGGGCTTGATCCCGAACTGCGCTGGCAACCTGGCAAGCCAGGCCTTGGCAGTCGCTCCGTAGGCCGGCAGATCGAGCTGCTTGCTCCCCAGCCACGCCGCATCGCCGAGCAGCTCGATCGCAACGACCGGCAGCTCGACCGTGAGAAAATCCCCCCGCGCATGCGTGATGGTCCTTTTGCGCCGCTTTTGCGCCCGACTCAGCGCCGGCGCCGCCGCCCGGACGGACAAGGTGCGGTCGGCGACCTACACGATGATTTCGGCATCACCCGGGTGTGCGCGGCCAACGCTCCGAAGGATCCGAACCCGGCGTGCATCATCCAAGGTGCGCCCGGTCATCAGGCTGATCAGTACGATCAGCTTGGCCGCCCGCTCCTCTGGCTTGTCGGTATCGGAGAGCGGCAATGCGCGGATCAACGCAAGCAGCGCGTCCCGGCCCAGGCGGTTCCTGGACCACGGCAGCAGCGCATTTTCATACTCTGCTGCATACCGCCACCCCTTGGCCGCGTAGTAACTCGCCACCGGATCATCGCCCGTACGACCGATATAAATCTGGTAGAGCGGATCGCCATCGGACCCATCGGGATCTTCACCCTCATCGACCCAGGCGCCGCGCGGGGCGCGCGGGCTCTGCGTCGGGGACGATTCGGGCCCGTAGACATCGATGGTGACAGCCGATTTGACATCATCCGGGTCATCGACGCGAACCTCCTCGCGCCATTCTCCATAACGACGCACACGCGGTCGCGAGTAGTCGCGCTGCGCATCACGCACGCGTTCGCGCGACACGCCATCCCTTTCCTCGGTCAACCGCCACGCCAGTCGCAACACATGGCGGATCGCACCATGGACGCGATACCGCATGGACTCCAGCTGCTCGCGTGCCTCGCCCTCACTCAACTTGGCACGCCACGCAAGATCCTTGACGTCGCTTGCCCCAATCGTCGTGATGCGATGGACCTGATGCGCAAGCCGTGCCAACTGGCGGCCATGAGCGTCCGTCAGCTCAAGACCCAGACTGAGCAGCGCACCCCGCGCGCCCTGCTGGTCAGGATCGGCCAGCTTCCGGATCTGGCACCCTGCCGCTGCGATCGGCCCACCGGCATCTTCGCGGTTGAGGCGGTTACCGGAGGATTCCTCGCCGTCAAGGTAATTCGAGTAAGAAGCGCTCGTGAGGGTCTGGTGGTGGTAGCGCAGGCACAGCCATACAAACCACTCCGTGATGTGCTCGAAGTCAGGTTGATCAGCGCCACGGCCCGCCTCCAGCATCAGCACATCGCACAGCGGGCCATCGCCCGTATAGGGTTGCAGCGGAGTGGATGAATCACGCGGATAGTGCGACTGCGCAAAGTGCGCCTCAGCCGCGCCGGCAACCGCCACTTCGCGAAGAATGGCCAGCTGCTTGCTGATGTCGCCCAGCTTATCGGGCTTGATGGCCGGGTTGTTGTCGAGCATTCCGACGAACCGGCCGCAGTACAGCGCTGATCCTTCCAGCGAGTACGGCGCCGCGATCAGGCGCAACGCGTCAATGAGGTCGCGCCTCGATAACGTCCCCGCCCCACCCTGCTCTTGCGCTCGTCGCGCGTTCACAAGATCAAGCAAGCGGGAGAGATGGAGGTTCACAGCTCGAGCGCGGGAAACCGTTGCCGGATCATGGCGGCGGTATTGACTGATTTCTCGATCAGCAGCCCGCCTTCCATCGCCGTGCCGCAGAGGCGACAGATCAGATCGACGTTGCCGTCGATGAAGTCACCAAACACGTGGAGCATCAGCGCGGCCACCTGCGTGAACGTCAGCTGCCTTTTCGGAGGGTTGCCGCACACCACGGCAGGCACTTCAAGGTGTGGGAGGCGGTACCTGGCGAGTGCGGTGGTCAGTTGGTTGGCATGGACACGCAGACGACCCGTGCGTGTGTCGCGTGCCACGACGGGAGGCGCCCACTGGACGAGGTCTTTGACACGCTCCGCGGAAACGGCCGCGGCAAAGCGATCGAACGCCTCATGGACCGCAAGGTCCACGGACTCGTCGGGAGCAAATAGGTCGAGGCCGTTCAGGCGGACGGAAATCCTGCGCCGCTCGGAAGGGACGCTGCCTTTTGGCCATCTGGTGCGAAATGCGCCATTGCGCGGATCAACGCCATGTAACCGGGCGATCCGGACCTGGTAGGCGACCGCCAGCACTGCACGCCGTTGGGTGAGGCTGATGCGAGGCAGTTCACCACGCGCCGATATCAAGCAGGCGGCAAGCCCGAGGTCTGCCTGCCACGGCTTTGGAGTGAATTTCGGAACGACCAGCTTCATGCCGTACCACCGTTACCGGCGAGGAGACTAGCTCAGGTGCCTGACACGCACGCATGAACGAGGCCGTAGCCCTACGGTCATAATCTAGCATGAAATCCGTTTCGCCATTTGTCGGCGTTATACGGTAGTAGCGGGTGGTGATCGATATCGACTCGAGAGGCGTATCGGCCGAGCAGATGCTTTATCTACAACAACTGGCGCCTTATTTCCCCGACGTAGACCTTATGCGGCCGACTACCGTGTTCGGATTATGAGCGACGAGCTGCCAGACTGCTCCACCCCGCAACAGAGTCGCGCATTGTAGATAGCGCACGCCGAAGTTGCAACCACCAGCAGCTTGTAGCT
>NZ_JBYCKI010000090.1:0-8265 GCF_057473305.1 Thiomonas sp. TH-17 | reverse complement strand
GCTTGAGTCGCGTAGAGCGAAAAAAGGGTGTGGGGATGGCCTGTGGCGGCGGATTTGCCGCCCCATAGCCCAAGCTATGGGGCAAAAAGCCGCTGCCTCAGGACGCCGCACAGCCTTTTTGCAGCCCGCGACCCTCAAGTCCGACAGGCTCCTAGGAGTCTCTACACAAAAAGCCCCGCGCGCGTTCGCTCATGCCCCAGGTTCACAAATCCGTCCTCATCTGGTACAGCCCGCAAGAGATGTACGACCTGGTCACCGATGTGGCCGCCTATCCGCAGTTTCTGCCCTGGTGCGGGGGCGCGTCGGTGCAATCGGAAGAGGGCGATACGGTGCGCGCCAGCGTGACCATCGACTTCAAGGGCATCCGCCAGAGCTTCACCACGCAGAACACCAACGTGCCCGGACAGGAAGTGCGCATGCGGCTGGTGGACGGGCCGTTTTCCGCCCTGCATGGACGCTGGGTGTTCAACCCCCTGGCCGATGGCAAGGCGTGCAAGGTCGAGTTTCTGCTCGATTACAAGTTCTCCAACTTTCTGGTGGAGAAGGTCATCGGCCCAGTGTTCAACCACATCGCCAGCAGCTTTGTCGATGCCTTCGTGCAGCGCGCCAAGCAGGTTTATGGGCCGCGTTGAACCCGCGTTTAGGCCCGCAGTCGGCGTGGTGAACATTGCGGTGTTCTATGCGCCCGAACGAGGCGAACCCGACTTGAGGCGGCTGGCGCTGCCAGCAGGTGCGACGGTTGGTCAGGCCCTGCAGGTCTGCGGCATGCTCAGCGCCCATCCCGAGTTGACTTCGACCGACATCCGCCAAGGCATCGACGGCCAGCGCGTGACGCTGCAGCGGGTGCTTCAGGACGGCGACCGCATCGACCTGTGCCGTCCCTTGCAGGTCGATCCCATGACCGCGCGGCGCTTGCGGGCTGCCGCCTCAAAGCCACGCCGATGACACGTCGGGCGGCATTTCGACAGGCGGGCCTTCGAACTGCGCGAGGCCGTCATCCAGCACGATGACACGGTCTGCCAGCTCCCGCGCCCACGGTTTTTGCTCGACCATGAGCACGCCCAGCCCCTGCTTCTGCAGTTGCCGGATGAGCAGGGCCGTCGCGGCCACGCGCTGGGGCGCCAGACCTTCGGTCGGCTCGTCGAGCAGGAGCAGATCGGGGTTGCCCATCAGCGCGCGGGCGATGGCGAGCATTTGCTGTTCGCCGCCGGAAAGCGCATGGGCCGGCGCGTGCAGGCGTGGCGCCAATGCCGGGAACAGGGCCAACACCTCTGCCTCGCTCCAGCGCGACGGGCTTATTCGCGCGACTATTCGCGCGGGCTTGGCGCCCAAAAGCAGGTTCTGTCGCACGCTTAGACGCGGAAAAATCTCGTGCTGCTCCGGCACATAACCCAGCCCCAGCCGGGCGCGGCGATGCGCGGGCAGGCCGAGCATCTCTTGTCCGGCAAGACTCGCGCGGCCCGTTGCGGGAATGAGGCCCATCAGCGCCTTGAGCAGGGTGCTGCGCCCGCTGCCATTGCGCCCGAGAACAAGCAGCAATTCCCCCGCTCGCAGTTGCAAATGCACGCCGCGCAGCACCTGCACCGGCCCGTAGCCCGCCTGCAGCGAGTGAGCTTCGAGCAGCGCGGTTTTCTCGGGCGGGAGGTTCATGGCGCCGTGCCCAGATAGACCGCCTGCACCTGCGCGTTGCGGCGAATGGCATCGGGCGCGCCATCGGCCAGCACGCGGCCCTGGTGCAGCACCACCACCCGCGTGGCCAGGCGGAACACGGCGTCCGGGTCGTGCTCGATCAGCAGCAGGGTGCGATCTCTGCAGAGCTGCTCGATCAGGTCGAGCATGTGCTCGGCCTGCGCCCGGTTCATGCCCGCGGTGGGCTCGTCGAGCAGCAGCAAAGGCGCGCGGCCGATGAGTCCGAGGCCGAGTTCCAGCGCGCGCAGGCGGGCATAGTCGATGCTTTGCGACGGCATATCGGCGCAGTCTTGCAGTTGCAGCGCCCGCAGCCAGTGTGTGACTTGCTGCCGCAGTTCGGCATCGCGCTGGTACGGCCGCCACCAGCGCCGGGCCGGTTGCGCCGCAAGCAGGCAGGCGCGCAGATTGTCGGCCACGCTCAAGCGGGGAAAAACCTGCGGCGACTGGAAGCTGCGGCCGATGCCCGCACGGGCGATCTGCGCGGGGTTCATGCGGTCGATCCGTCGGCCCGCCAGCCAAACACTCCCGGCGCTCAAGGGCCGCAGGCCGCTGATCACCTGAAACAAGGTGGATTTTCCCGCGCCGTTGGGGCCGATGAGGGCCACGCGTTCGCCGGCCTCGATCTGCAGGTTCAGATCGGTGAGGATGGGCTGGCCGCCGAGCACGCAATGCACGCCGCGCACGTCGAGCAGGGGCGGGCGCTCAGTGGCGTTGGAGGTGGCGTTGAATCCGGCGTCGGAGGTGACGTTGAATGCAGCGTTCATTCGCGGGCTCCGCCTTCGCGCAACTGCGGCGCCAGCGCCCGCCAAACCAGGGCGCACAGCCCCGTGCCCGTGGCGGCCAGCAGCGCCGCGCCCACCCAGACATCGGCGCTGCCGATCGGCAGCGGCACGCCATACAGTCGCAGGTTGCTGCCCACCAGCAGTTGTTGGCGCACCGCGTAGAGCAGTTCGATCAGGCTGCTCGCGCCGATGACCGACATCGCGCCGCAGAGCAAAAGGGCGGCCAGGCCCCACAGCAGATCGGGATTGCGGCGAGCGCGAAGCTGATGCGCCAAATCGCGCAAGACCCCGCTCAAACCCTGCGGCGCCCAGATCACGATGGCGAGAAAACCGAGCCCGACATACAGCATCCAGGCCTGCGAAACCGAGGCCAGAACCGACTCGCTGCCCACCATCAAGCCCGCGCCCAGCAGGGCGCCCCAAGCCGTGCCGCTGCCTGCGGCCAGGCTGAACAGCAGGGCCATGCTCGATTGCGGCAGCCCGAGCGATCCGGCGCTCACCTGTTCGAGACGCAGGGTTTGCAAGGCCCCGGACAGGCCCGCGAGGAAGGCGCTGACCAGCACCAGTTGCAGCCGAACCCGTCGCGGTGTGGCACCGCTGACGGCAACGCGCAAGGGGTTGTCGCGCACCGCGCGCGCCAGCAGGTCGAGCTGGGTGCCGTCGAGCTCGCGCAGCAAGGCCGCGCCCAGCAGCACATAAGCGGCGCTCACGCCATAGACCTGCCGCTGCGACAGCAGATCGAGCCCCAGCCAGACCGGCCCCGCGGTGCGGTCGGTGGAAACACCGCCCTCTCCGCCGAAAAACCCCTGAAGCATGGGCGCGGCCAGCGCCACGAGCAGGCCCAGCCCCAGCGTGATCATGGCGAAGCTCAAACCCCCTCGCCGCACGCTGATCGGGCCGAACACCAGCGCCACGGCCACGGCGAATACCCCGCCATACATGGGCGCCAGGGCAAAGGGCAGCGGCCAGCCGGAGGCGGCAATCACGTTCATCGCATGGGCGGCGGCATAGGCGGCCAGCCCGGCATACATCGCCTGCCCGAAGCTGAGCAGCCCGGCGCGGGTGACCAGCAGCCCCACCGATAGCAGCAGCAGCCAGGCGCTGGCCAGTTGCGACAGCAGGCTGAAACCGGCGCTGCCCAGCGGCAAGACCAGCGGCAGCGCGAGAAGCAGCGAAAAAAGCAGCGAAAACAGCGCAGCGCGGCCGCGCGCCGGGGCGGGCACGGCGGCATTCACAGCGCGTCGTCCCGAGACAGCGCGCGCGTCAGCCCCTGCGGGCGCAGCGCCAGCACCACGACCAGCAGCACATAAGGCAGCAGCGGCGCGGCGCGGGCCAGGTCGAGGTGCAGCAGGCTGGGGAGAATGCCGTCGCTCGCGGGCCAGGCCGCCGGGGCGTTCCAGCCCAGAGCCTGCAGGCCGTCGGCCAGTGAACCGTTGACGGCCACGGCCAGGGTCTGCACTTCGCCCACCAGCAGCGCACCCAGTAGCGCGCCGCGCAGCGACCCCAGACCGCCGATGATGATGACGGCAAACAGCAGCGCGCCCATTTGCGCGGCCATGTCCGGCTCGGTGACGAGCAGTGGCCCGCCCACCGCACCAGCCAGCCCGGCCAGCGCGCCGCCCACGGCAAACACCACGGTCTGCACGGCTCGCACATCGTGCCCCAGAGCCGAAGTCATGGGCGCGTGCGTCAGCGCGGCCTGCACGATCAGCCCGGCTCGTGTGCGCCACAGCAGCAGCCAGGCCAGTGCCAGCGCGGCCAGCGCCGTGACCATGACAAAGCCGCGGTACACCGGAAAATCCACCCCGCTCAAGGCGAACAGCGGGCCCTGCAGCGATGCGGGTATGGCATAAGGCACCGAGCCGCTGCCCCACAACAGGCGGGCCGCTTCCACCAGCACCACACCGAAAGCGAACGTGGCGAGCAACTCCGGCAGATGCCCCTGCGTGCGCAGACGTCGCAACACGCCGACTTCAAACCCCGTGGCCACCACGGCAACGCCCAGGGGCGCAAGCAGCAGTCCGCCCCAGAAGCCCAGCCATTGGCCGCTTTGCCAGGCCAGATAGGCACCGAGCATGTAGAAACTGCCGTGGGCGAAATTGAGTACGCCCAGCAGCGAAAAGATCAGCGTCAGCCCTGAGGCGAGCAGGAACAGCAGCAGGCTATAGCTCAGGCCATTGAGGGCAGAGAGTGCGAGCGCCTCCATGCAGGAACCGTGGCCAGGGATCGGAAAGATCAGGCCCCGGCTTTAGCGCGACGGCGTGCCCTGGCCGACGCCGGGCACCGCGCTGGCCGTCACCTTGGGCGGCTTGACCGGATAGACCTCGGTCATCAACGGCCGCTGCATGGTGCATTGCGCGGGCAGCGTGGTCTTGGAGGGCGGGTAGGCGTGCTCCAGCGCAAAGGTGTAGCCGGTGTTCTCCACGTTGTAGGGGTTGGCGGGCGAGACCGGCTGCCAAGCGCTGACATAGATGGGCTGGAGCAACTGGTGATCGGCAGCGCGCATAGTGACCTCGCCGTTGAAAGTATGGAACTTGAGCCCTTCCATCGCGCTGGCGACCTTCAGCGGCTCGGTGCTGTGCGCCTTGGTCATGGCGGCAGTGAGCAGCGCCAGGCCGGTGTAGGTGGCGGGCACTGAGAAGTCTTGCTTGTACTTGTCGCGGAAGCCTTTTTGCAGGCTTTGCAGCACGCCGGGCAGATTGGGTTCGCTGTAATAGACCAGCTTGACGCGCCCGGCGTCGTGCGGGCCGATTTCGCTGGGCGCGCCCAGGCTGCTGGCGTAGAAGGTGTAGAGATCGGCCTTGAGCCCGCCTTGTTGCGCGGCCTTGATGAGCAGGGTGAGGTCGGGGCCCCAATTGGCGGTGATGATGCAGTCGGCCTTGGCGGCCTGCACCTTGGCGACATAGGGCGAAAAGTCTTTGACCTGCCCGAGGGGCACGAAGTCTTCGCCCACGATCTGGATGTCGGGCCGTTTGAGCGCCAGCATTTCGCGTGCGTACTTCGCCACCTGGTGGCCGAAGGAATAGTCTTGCTCGATGAGATAGACGCGTTTGATGTCCGGCCGGTTGCGGATGTCGTCGGTCATCGCCTGCAGGGTCATGGGCACGCTGGGCTGCAGTGCAAAGTGCCAGAAACTGCAGTCGCGGCCGGTGAGCGCGGAATCGACCGCGGCGTAGTTGAGATAGAGCACTTCCTTGCCGGGATGGCGGGTGTTGTGACGGCTCACCGCTTTCGACAGCGCAATCGCCGCGCCCGATCCGTCGCCCTGCAAGACATAGCGAATGCCCTGATCCACCGCGGCCTGCAGCGCGTTGACCGTATCTTGCACCGCACCCTTGTTGTCGAACGGCACGATCTCGAAGCGCACCCCGGCGGTGTTGCCGCGGTTGACCCGGTCGGCCACGAACTGCCAGCTCTGCAACTGGTTCTGGCCGACTGCGGCGAAGGGGCCGGTGAGCGGGTCGATGAAAGCGAGCTTGACGGTGGGAATCTGTCGCGCATGCACCGGAGCAGCGCTCAGCAGCATGCCCCCAGCCAGGGTGGAAAGAAAACTTCTGCGGGTAGTGTGCATGGTTTGCAAAGCCTCTTGTTCTGTGCCTCCCGCCACAACAAGTCGCCGGAAGAGCAAAGGGGCAATGCTATTTCAATGCAGGAATGCCGCCACCCTCCGCAGGGTGTGGGGAGCATGGCGGCGACGCGGCGGTTTACAGCGCGTAGTTCAGCCCGAAGAACACCGAGCGTCCGGCACCGGGAATGCGGGCGCCCACGGGCAGGTCGCCACCGGAAACACGGTTGATGCCACTCAAGGCGTCGGCATAGTTCTTGTCGAACAGGTTGTTCAGTCCGGCGGTGAGTTGCAGCGCAGGGCTGGCCTGCCAGGCGCCGTGCAGGTTGAGCACGCCGTAGCCGCCGGTGGGTTTTTCGCCGTTGTAGGCCGAAACCTCGGTCTGCTTTGCGGCCAGCACCCATTGCAGATTGGCGCTCCACGGCCCGGTGGCGTAGCGCAGGTTGGTGGTGGCGCGCAGCGGGGCGATGCGGTAGAGGTTGTCCGACACATCGGTGCGCTTGCCGCGCACATAGCTCACCACGCCGTCGAGGCTCACGCCTCGCGGTAGTCCCATCGCCAGCGCCCAGTTCATGTCCAGGCCATACAGCTCGGCCTGCACATTGTTGTATTGCAGGACGGGCAGACCGGCGGCGTCTTTGCGGGCGATGGGCGTGCCCTGGATGTAGTCGTGCACGCGGCTGTAGTAGGCCGACGGCGCGATGCGCCAGCCCGTGCCGTGCCAGTCGGCGCCGAGGTCGAGGGTGTCGGCCACCTCGGGGCGCAGGGTCAGATTGCCGAGGTAAGTGCGGCCATCAGCCATACCGGCGCTGGCGCCGGCGGGGCTCCAAAGGTAGCGCTGCAGCAGGCTGGGCGACTGCATCTTGCGGGCGATGCCTGCGGTGTAAGTGGCGTTCTCGGAGGCTTTGAAACGGGTTTGCAGCACCACGTCCCAGTTGTTGTCGGTGAAGGCCCGGTTGGCCGCGTTGAATTTGGCCTGATCGGCGCGCGTCATGGCGTTGGGCGCCATGCCCAGCGCGGTGACGGCAGCGGCGTCGGTCTTGATCTGGTCGGCACGCAGGCCAAATCGGGTGTCCCACTGCGGCGTCCAGGCGCGTTCCCATTCGCCATACGCGCCAAGGTGGCGGCGGGTGGACGGGGTGATGTTGTCGCGCTTGCTCATGGGGTTGCCGGTGGCGGCGAGCGTATACGCCTGGAAGTCGTTGCCATGCCAGCTCAGGCCGCCTCTCCAGGTGTTGGCGCCGTCGGGCAGGGTGTAGTCGATCGCAGCGCCCTTGTCGGTGCTGGTGGCTGGCGCCTGCATCGCCATGCCGCCGGGCATGACCTTGCGCAGGCTGTAGTTGTCCATCAGGTGGTCGATGGTGTGGTGATAGGCCTTGACCGCAAGAGTGCCCGCGCCGAGTTTGCCGGTGTAGCGGGCGCTGTAGCTGTCGGCCTTATCGAGGATCATGTCCATCGGCAGCGCCGGGGTGCCAGCGTTGCGGGTGCGGTGCTGGCTGGCGTCGAGCTGCAGCAGGCCGTCGCTGGGCAGTTTGAGGCCGAAGGTGAGATCGTGGTTGAGGGCGTGATAGCCGGTATCGGTCACCGTGCCGCCGGGCCAGCGCAGATTGCCGCCGTTGAGCCACTGGCCGGTGTAGCCCAGGCTCATGCGGTCGTTGGCGGCGGTGGCGCCGAGCAGCAAGCTGCTGCCGCGGTTGGAGCTGTCGGCCGCGGCGTTGACCTTGCCGTGCATGGTGAGCCCGCTGCCCGCGCCAAACTGCGGCGGCGCGCTTTCGGCCACAATGGCCCCGCCGATATGATCGCCCCCCACGCTGACTGGCGCGATGCCTGGATACACCGTCAGCGTGCCCAGAGTTTGCGGGGTGATGTAATGCAGCGGCGGGTCCATGTGGTTGGGGCAGGCCGGGGTGATGCTCATGCCATTGACCTGCACGTTGACGTTGTCGCCCATCAGCCCGCGCAGTTCGGCAATGCCGGTAAGCGGCCCGTTGCGCACCACGCCAGCGCCGGCGATCTGGTTGAGCAGGCTGGAGGTGTCGGCCGTGCTGGCGCGCTGAGCCGGGGTGGGCTCCATAGTGGTGGCGCTGGTGGAAAAACCCTGCAGGCTGCTGGCGCTGACGGTCACTTCGGGCAGGGTACTGGCGCTTTCGGCAGCCTGCGCAGCCAGCGGGCTGAACAGGGCAGAGACGGCGAGGGCCAGAACGGTGGGGACGAGCGGTTTGGGGGATG
>NZ_JBYCKI010000089.1:0-1546 GCF_057473305.1 Thiomonas sp. TH-17 | reverse complement strand
CTGCGAAAACGCAGCACCCGGCCGTCCCAGAAGGCGCGCACGCCGTCGAGTTTTTCGCTCACCCAGTAGGGCGCCGGATCGAGCTGGCTTGAGGCGGTTTCGGCGAGCAACAGGGCCGGGGGCGGCGGGCTGGGCGCTTCAGCCTGCGCCCAGGGCAGATTCGTCAGCAGCAGGCCACACAGCAACAGCGGGCGCAGCCCAGCGAGCGTGGGTGCGGGAAAGCGGCGTGGCGAAGGACGCATGGCGTGGGGCCGGGGGGAAGGGCGCAGGGGGCCGGAGCGGTCATCTTATGGGCCGTGGCGCGCGCGTGGCAATCCTGCGGCAAACCGATAGAATGCGTGGCTTCTCGAGGAGCGTTGCAACGCACGGGGCGAGCCCATCGCCGCCGTCGCCAGGCTCGGGGCTTTGATCGCAGGCCGCTACACCTTGCTGGCGGCTTTCCTTCAACGGCGCTCACCCAACCCGTGCCGGGCGCGGGATGCGGTGCGCATCCGTTCCCGGCCACTTTGTTCGGAGTTTGTATGAACGCTGTGGTCGATTTGAAAACCTCTCCTGATTATGTGATTGCCGACATCGGCTTGGCCGACTGGGGCCGCCGCGAGATCGCCATTGCCGAGAGCGAGATGCCCGCGCTCATGGCCATCCGCGAGGAATACGCCGCCAGCCAGCCGCTGCGCGGCGCGCGCATCACCGGCAGTCTGCACATGACCATCCAGACGGCCGTGCTGATCGAGACGCTGCAGGCGCTGGGCGCGCAGGTGCGCTGGGCCTCGTGCAATATTTTCTCCACGCAAGACCATGCCGCCGCGGCGATTGCCGCCAACGGCACGCCGGTATTCGCGGTGAAGGGCGAGTCGCTCGAAGACTATTGGGACTACACCCACCGCATTTTCGAGTGGACGGATGGTGGCTACTCGAACATGATTCTGGACGACGGCGGCGATGCCACGCTGTTGCTGCATCTGGGCGCACGCGCCGAGACCGATGCGGCGGTGCTCAACCACCCCACCAGCGAAGAAGAGCGCGTGCTGTTCGCCGCCATCAAGGCCAAGCTGGCGAAGGACGGCAAGTGGTATTCCACCCGCCTGGCGCAGATCAAGGGCGTGACCGAGGAAACCACCACCGGTGTGCACCGCCTCTATCAGATGCACCAGCGCGGCGAGCTGAAGTTCCCCGCCATCAACGTCAACGACAGTGTGACCAAGAGCAAGTTCGACAACCTCTACGGCTGCCGCGAAAGCCTGGTGGACGGCATCAAGCGCGCCACCGATGTGATGGTGGCGGGCAAGATCGCCGTGGTCGCCGGTTATGGCGACGTGGGCAAGGGCTCGGCACAGGCCCTGCGCGCGCTGTCGGCCCAAGTGTGGGTGACCGAGATCGACCCGATCTGCGCCCTGCAGGCCGCGATGGAAGGTTATCGCGTGGTGACCATGGACTATGCCTGCGAGCACGCCGACATTTTCGTCACCGCCACCGGCAACTATCACGTCATCACCCACGATCACATGGCCCGCATGAAGAATCAGGCCATCGTCTGCAACATCGG
>NZ_JBYCKI010000088.1:0-9966 GCF_057473305.1 Thiomonas sp. TH-17 | reverse complement strand
GCACGTGATAGCCATCGCCCTCGCGCGCGATGCTCAGCACCTGCGCGGAGCGTTCGATGCGCACGCGCTGCGACAGACTGGCGTGCCGAAAAGACGCCAGCTCGGCGTCGAAGCCGGGCAGCACCTGAGGCGCATATTCGAGAATGCTGCACTCGGCGCCGAGGGCCTGCAGCATCGACGCCGTCTCCACCCCGATGTAGCCACCACCGATGATGACGAGGTGTTGCGGCAGCGGCAGATCGGCGCCGAGGCGGAACAGATCGTGCGAAGTCGGCACCAGTTCGGCCCCGAGTATGGGCAGGCGCGCGGGAGCCGAGCCGGTGCCGAGGATCAATTGGCGAAAGCGTACTTCGCGCGAGCCGCTGCCATCGCCGGCATCGATGCGCGCGCGATCCGGCGCGACGATCACCCCGCGCCCCTGCACGAAGGCGACGCCGCCCGCAGCGATCTCGCGCGCATGCTGCGCGTAGCGGGTGTTCTGCACACTATCCTTGTGCGCCAGCACCGCGCCCCAGTCCACCGCGGGCTTGCTGCCGCGCAGACCGAAGCCGTCGAATTTGTCCGCCAGACCGCGCACCAGCGCCGCCTCGCGCACCGCCTTCGAAGGCACGCAGCCCTCGGCCAGACAGTCGCCGCCGAGATTGCCGATGGGGTCGACCATCAGCACCGACCGCCCGGTCTGGGCGAGAAAAAAGGCCCCTGGATACCCGGCGCCACCCGCGCCGAGCACGAGCACATCCACGTCGTTGCCCAGGGCGGTCAGCGGGGTTAGAAATTGGAGTGCCATTCTGTCCTCCGACTCAATGCAGAATGCCAAGCATTGGATTGCGGCGGCGCAACATAGCGTTTGATCAGCATCAAGGCCGCCAAATCTGCGAATGTCAGACTCGCTCCAAAATGCAACGCGGCTATCCCGTGCGGTGACGGAACAGCCAGGCGGCAAATCCCATGCTGGCGACGCCGATCAGCGCCAGCGGCCAGTACTGCGACATCAGGTCGCCCACGCCATAGCCTTCGAGATAGACCCCGCGGGTGATGATGAGGAAATACCGCATCGGGTTGATGTAGGTGAGCAACTGCACCGCCTCGGGCATATTGGCGATGGGTGTGGCAAAGCCGGAAAGAATGATGGACGGCACCAGGAACATGAACACGCCCAGCAAGCCCTGCTGCTGGGTCACGGCGATGGACGAGATCATCAGCCCGATGCCGGTGGCGGCGAGCAAAAAGAAAAACAGCCCGATGCCCAATGCCAGCACGCTGCCCACAAACGGCACGCCGAACCAGAGTATGGCGACGATGGCGATGAAAGCGGCCTCCAGTCCGCCGATGATGAATCCCGGCAAAGCCTTGCCCAGCAATATTTCCACCGGCCGCAAAGGGGTGACCAGCAGTTGGTCGAAGGTGCCCATCTCGCGTTCGCGCGCCACCGACAGACCGGTGACCAGCAAGGTGACCACCAGGGTGAGCAAGGCGACGATGCCCGGAAGAATGAACCAGCGCGACAGCAGATTGGGGTTGAACCAGGAGCGAATTTCCAGCCTCGCCGGCGGGCCGCGCCAACCGTGTTGCGCAGCCCATTGCTCATTGAAACCGAGCAGCACGCTGTTGGCATCGTTCAGCGCGAGCGATGCCGTGTTGGAGTCTCGGCCGTCAACCAATAGTTGCACCGTGGCCGGTTGATGGCGCAGCAGGTCGCGGGTGAAGTGCGGGCCGATGTGCAGCACCAGCAGCGCATCCTTGTTGTCGATCTGCGGAGCGATCTGAGCATCGTGGGTGATGGTGGCCACCTGGCGGAAGGTGTCCGTGCCGGAAAAGCGCGCGATCAGTTCCCGCGAGGCGTAGCCCGGGTCTTCGTTGTAAACCGCGTAGGGAATGTGGTTGAGGTCGAAGCTGGCGGCATAGCCGAACACCAGCAGCTGGATGAGGGGCGGGCCGATCAGAACCGCGCGGCTGGCCTTGTCGCGCAGCAGCATGAGCAGTTCCTTGATGACGAGTGCGACAACTCTGGCGAACATGTTTTCAGTCCAGCCTCTTGTGCGATTTGCGCAAGGCGATGCCCATGAAAATCACGCCCATCAGGGCCAGCGCGGTGCTGTTGGTCAGAATCACCGGCCAGACATCGCCGGCCAGAAAAACCGTCTGCAGGATGCCCACGAAATAGCGGGCGGCCACCAGATGCGTGAGGAACTGCACCACCGCCGGCATGGAGTCGATATCAAAAATAAATCCCGACAGAATGAAAGCCGGTAGGAAGGTGACGATGACCGCCACCAACGCGGCCACGAACTGGCTGTTGGCCAGAGTGGAAATCAGCAGCCCCATCGCCAGCGCCACCAGCAGGAACAGCGCCGAGCACAGCACCAGCAGCCACAGGCTGCCAACCAATGGCACCGCGAACAACCACACCGCCATGGCCACCGACAGCGCCATGCCCCCCATGCCGAGCACGAAGTAGGGAATCAGCTTGCCCAGCAGGATTTCCGCCATGGTCACCGGGCTGGCCATGAGCGCTTCCATGGTGCCGCGCTCGCGTTCGCGCGCGATGACCAGCGCAGTGAGCAAGGCGCCGATCAGGGTCATGATGACGGCAATCAGCCCTGGCACCAGAAAGTCGCGGCTGCGCACCGCGGGGTTGAACCAGATGCGGGCCTGCACGCTGACAGGCATGAGCAAGGGCCTGCCCTGCTGCTCGGCCTCAAGCTGCAGCCAGTTTTGCCAGACGCCTTGCAGATAACCCTCCATGATGCGGGCGTTGTTGGCGTCCACGCCGTTCATCCACACTGCCACGGGGGCGGAGCGGCCGGTGAGCGCCAGACGTGTGAAATCGCCCCGCAGCCAGACAATGCCGTCCACCTGACGGGTCATCAGGGCATGGCGGGCGGCGGCGATGTCGGCATAGGCCTTGGGCGCGAAAAAAGCCGACTGCTGCAGCCCGCCGACAAAACTGCTGGTCTGCGCGCTGGGCTGATCGACCACCACCGCCAAAGGCACGTCGCGGGCATTGAGCGACACGCCATAGCCGAACAACAACAGCAGCAGCACCGGCAAGACAAAGGCAATGGCGATGGCGGAGGGGTCGCGGATGATCTGCAGAGACTCCTTGCGGACCAGGCCCCGCAGGCGTTGTCGGTTCATCGGCCGGATCTCCTCATGCAGCGCGGCGAATCTGCGCCTCGTGCGACTGAATCAGGGCGATGAAGGCGTCTTCCATCGTCGGATCGGACAGCGCATCGGTGCGAATGCGCCCGCGAATCTCGCGGGGCGTGCCAAAAGCCAGAATCTCGCCCAGCGACATCAGCACCAGATGATCGCAATATTCCGCCTCGTCCATGAAGTGGGTGGTGATCATGACGGTCACCCCCGATTCGGCCAGATGGTTGATGCGCTGCCAGAACTCGCGCCGCGCCAGCGGATCGACGCCGGAGGTCGGCTCATCGAGAAACAGAATAGACGGTTCGTGCATCAGCGCACAGGCCAGCGCCAGCCGCTGTTTGTATCCCAGCGGCAGGTCCATGGCCTCGGCATCGGCATACTCGCTCAGGTCGAACTCATCAAAGGCCCAGGCCAGCCGCTGTTTGCGTCGTGCACCGCGCAGGCCATAGGCCGAGGCGAAGAAATTCAGGTTCTGACGCGCACTGAGATTGCCGTAAAGCGCAAACTTCTGCGACACATAGCCGATGCGCTCGCGCGCGTCTGCGCGAGCCGTGCGCAGGTCGGCGCCCGCAACGCGCAGCGTGCCTGAAGACGCCGGCAGCAGTCCGCAGAGCATGCGAAATGTCGTGCTCTTGCCCGCGCCATTGGCGCCAAGCAAACCGAAAATCTCGCCCTTCCCCACCGTGAAGCTGATGCCCTCGACCGCCTGAAACGCCCCGAAAAAGCGGCGCAACTCTTTCACTTCAATCACGGTTGGCGCCGCTTCATCGGGTTTGGCAGCAATGGCAGCAATGGCGGCATTAGCGACAGTAGCGACAGCCGCCTCAACCTTGGGCGCAGCCTGCGTCTGCGGGGAAGGCAGGCCCGTGTGCAACAAACTGACGAAGGCATCCTCGAAACGCGGCTCGACGGCCTGCCAGTCTTCGCCAGCTTGCTGCAGGGGCTGGGTGTCCTGCAACACCACCCGCACCCCTTCGGCCTGCACCAGCGCATCGACCACTCCGGCACGCGCATGCAGCGATTCCTGCAAAGTGCGGCGATGCCATTGCGCATGACGCACCAGAAATACATGGCCTTTCAAGGGCGCACGAAAAGCCAGGGGCGGCTGATGCGCCAGCACATTGCCCTCGTGCAGCAGCACGATGTCGTCGCACTGCTCGGCCTCATCGAGATAGGCGGTGCTCACCAGCACGGCGACATTCTGGCTGCGCAACAGTTTGATGATGCTCCAGAGCTCACGCCGCGAAATGGGATCGACCCCCACAGTAGGCTCATCGAGCAGCAGCAGGCGCGGCGCGCGCAGCAGGGTGCAGGCCAGCCCCAGCTTTTGCTTCATGCCACCGGAAAGCGCCCCCGCGCGCCGATGCGAAAACGGGCCGAGCGCGGTGAGCTTGAGCAACTCGTCGAAACGCTGTTGCCGCGCTGTGGCTTTCAAGCCCTGCAGATCGGCATAGAGGTCGAGATTCTCCTGAACGGTGAGGTCTTCATATAGGCCGAAGCGCTGCGGCATGTAGCCGATCATCTGCTGAATGGCCGAGGCCGCCTGCCGCACGTCCAAGCCCAGCACCCGCACCTCGCCCGCACTGGGCAGCAGCAAGGCGGCGGCAAGGCGGATCAGCGTGGTCTTGCCTGCGCCGTCCGGCCCGAGCAGGCCGGTGATGCGGCCCTGTTGAATGCGCACATCGACGCCCTTGAGGGCATCGACCACGCTGCTGCCCTGCCTGAACTGCTTGTGCACCGCCGACAATTCGAGCGCCACATCAGCCGGTAATTCAGCCGACTGTTTCTGAGGCGCTGTCTCAGTGTTGGCAGACATGCTCGGGAACCGATTGCGGCGCGTTGTTCAACAAAGGCACCTGCACGGTAACCGGCATGCCCAGGCGTAGTTTCTGATCGGGATTGCAGGCATACACCCGCACCCGATACACCAGTTGCGCACGCAACTCGGTGGTCTGAACCGACTTGGGTGTGAACTCCGCCGTGGGAGAGATATTGCCGATCCAGCCCTTGAACGGCTGGCCGGGAAAGCTGTCGGTCAGAATGTCGGCGCGCATGCCCGGAGCGATTTTGCCCAGCTCGGTTTCCGGCAAATAGGCGCGCACCCAGACCGGGTTGTTCACCGCGATGGTCATCACCGGAGTTTGCGGCGCGGCCATATCGCCCACCTCCAGAATGCGGTTTTCCACCACACCATTCTCGGGCGAATACAGCACCGCATCGGTCAGTTGGCGCTGGGCCAGTGCGAGCGCAGATTCATCGGCCTTGACCATCGCCTCAGCCGCGGCGATGTCTTCCTTGCGCGGCCCCTGCAATGCCAAGCTCAGCGCCTGGCGCGCACGCTGCACACCGGCGGCCGCCGTGTCGAGTTGCTGGGTGACGTTGTCCAGACTTTGCCGGGGCAGGAAGCCCGATTCCACCAGCGTCTTTTGCCGCGCATAAGTGGCCTTGGCGTTGGCCTGCGCGGCCTGCGCAGCGTCCACCCCGGCGCGCGCTTCATTGATTTCCTGCGGACGGCTGCCCGCCTTGAGTTTGGCCAGCACGCTTTGCTGCGCGAGCAATGCCGCCTGCGCGCGGTTCACCGCATCCTGGTAGCGCACCGGGTCGATGCGGGCCACCACTTGCCCCTTGCGCACGGCATCGCCTTCCTGCACCAGAAGTTCGGATACCCGCCCGGCATCGTTGAACGCGAGCTGTATCTGCCGAATATCGATATTGCCGTAGAGGGTGAGCGTGTTCGAGACCGGTTTCGCCCGCTGGCTCCACCAGTAAGCGCCACCGGCAATGAGCACGACGATGAGCAACACCACGATGATCAAAGGCCGCTTTTTGTTTTTCATGGGAGTGCGAATGACTGGGTTGATACGGGCGAGCGGACTGCTTTTTCATTGTCGCGCCAGCTTGCCGCGCGGCCATGATTTACATCAATCAGGCCTGTGCCGTGGGGCGTAGCATCAACCGCAACCCTCCTCTCCCTCAACACCCCCGATGGCAACGTCTGTTTCCACTGCCCGCCGCTCCGCGCGGCGCCTGCGTCACGTTCACCTCATACGCATTGGCTGTTTCATCAGCGGCGTGGTCGGCTTCGGCCTGGCCTTTGCGGGAACGTCCAGCGCAGAAACCCTGGCGCAGGTCTTCACGCTGGCGCAACAGCACAACCCGGCGCTACGCAGTGCACAGGCAAACTATCAGGCCGCCTTGTCCGGCGTGCCGCTGGCGCGGTCGAAGCTGTTGCCGCAACTGGTGGCGGGCGCCAATCTGAGCGCCAATGCGCAGGACAACAGCGACAACCCGCTGCTGCAGAAATTCGGCATGCCCACCCAGTGGAACTACACCTCGCGCGATGTCAATCTGGTGGCCACGCAGGCGCTCTATCAACCTGCCGATCATCTCGGCGTCGAACAGGCGGATGTCGCCGCGCGCATCGCCTACCTGAAATTCGTGCAGCAAGACCAGGATCTGATGCTTCAGATCGCCGTGCGCTATTTCGACGTGCTGGCCGCGCAAGACAGCCTGCATTCGCTCCAAGAACAGCAAAAAGCGGTGACGCAACAAGTCAACTCGGCACAGGCCAATTTCGACGCGGGCAACGGCACCATTGTCGATGTGCGCGATGCCCAGGCGCGCGTCGACCTCACCGCCGCACAAGTGCTGGCAGCGCAAAACCAGCTTCAACTCACGCGCAACAGCCTGCAACAGTTAGTGGGCGCCGCCGTGCAAACGCTCGCGCCCCTGCCCAGCAGCACGGCACTGCAGGCGCCGCTCGGCGACATGCACGCGTGGAGCCGCAAGGCCGAAGAACACAACCTCGGCGTCGATGAGGCGTTATTGGGCGTGAAACTGGCGCAACTCAACGCGAAAAAGGCCGACACGGGCTATCGGCCGTCCGTCTCCGCCTATGCCCGCCTCGACCACAACGCGACTACGGGCGGCAGCCCGCTGTTTCCCTTCAGCAACCGCGCCAACGTCGCCAGCGTGGGCGTACAGATGCGCTGGCCGTTGTTCACCGGCTATGCGGTGCAAAGCGATGTCGAACAGACCGCGCATCTGCTTGAAAAATCGCAATCCGATCTGGATTCGGCCCGCCTCGCCGCCGCGCAGGAAGCACGCGCCGCTTACCTCAGTGTGCAATCCGGGCTCGCACAGGTGAAGGCGCTCGACGCGGCCATTGCCTCCAGCCGCAGTTCGCTGCAGGCGAATGAAACCGGGTTCAAAGTAGGAATGCGGGTGAACATCGACGTGCTCAACGCGCTGTCGCAGCTCTACGAAACCCAGCGTCAGACCGACAAGGCGCGTTATGACGTGCTGGTCAACACACTGCGCCTGAAGAGCGCGGCAGGTCAGCTCGACCGCCGGGACATCGACACCCTGAGCGCCCTGCTCGAACCATCCCGCCAGTAAAACAAGGGTTGATCTAAATCACGCCAACTTGAGCGTGGCACGTTTGGCTGCGGGCTTGCGGCAAGACGATGTGGGCAGAGTCACGACCCCGTCGAGCCAGACGCGCAATTGGTCTTCACGCAAAACCTCGATCAGCCGCTTGTCCACCCGCACCACGCCCAGTTCCTGCAGGTGCGAGAGAAGACGGCTGATGGTTTCCATGCTCAGGCCAAGATAGCTGCCGAGTTCTTCTCGGGTCATCAGCAACTCGAACTGATCGGACTCTTCCCCGGCCTGGCGCAATTGCTCCTGCCTGTGCAGCAGAAAGCTGGCGATTTTTTGCGTGGCGCTCATGCTGCCGAGCCTGAACTGGTCGTGCTCGGCCCGCGCGAGGCTCTCGGACACATAGGTCAACAGATGATCGAGCAAGATACGGTCAGCGCCAACGATGGACTGCACCGCAGCCATCGGAAACTCGCAGATCAACGAGGGCGCCAGCGCGACCAGATCGGTCGTGTAGCGTTGCTGGGCAAACCCGCTCAAGCCCATCAATTCGTGTGCGTAGTGAAAGCAGACGATCTGCGATTGCCCGTCTTCACCAATCTCTACCGCCTTGAACCCGCCGCTCACCACCAGATAGAGGTGTTTGAACGGCATGCCGCTGTGCACCAGGGTTTCACCCCTGCTCAATTCCAACGTCGCCTCGGCGGCTTCGGTCACGCGCTGCCGCAAGACCGCGTTCAGGTCTGCAGGCAGATGGCCGTCGCAGGGGTGCGGATGATGCGTGCGGAAATGAGCCGGAATGGGATGGCGTTTCATGTGCGAATCCAGTGAATTCGCGCATCCTAACAAGGCCTTTCCAGAAGAATGTGACCAAAGGTGCGCCGCGTGTTGGTCAAATCAGACCTTGGGTTCGCCCGCGTGCACGATCAACACCGGAACCGTGCTGCGCTGCGCCACGCCTTCGGCCACGCTGCCCAGAATCAGGCGGCGCACGCCGCTGCGGCCATGGCTGCCGATGACGATCAGATCGGCGCCCCAACGATGCCCTTCTGCCAGGATGGCATCGGCCACACGCGGCAAGGTCTGCGTGGTTTCCACCACGGCGGAGCTGACCTCCATGCCCGGAGCACGCGCTTCATTGACCCAGCGGTCGAGCAATAGCCGGGCGTCGTTGCCCAGCACATTGAGAAACTCCGGGGAGGAACTCAGCAGTCCGTTCGCCTCCACCACCACCACGAAACGAAGGGCGGCCTGCTGGTCGCGCGCCAGCGCAGAGGCCTGGGCAGCGGCCGATTGCGCGGTCTGACTGGCGTCTATGGGAACCAGGATTTTTTTGTAGGTGGACATGATGCCTCGTCGGGTGAATAAAACAGAAACACAAAAAGAAAGGAAACCCCATCAAATGCCGAGCATCTGGTCTTTGGCTTTGAAGTAATGCCGGGCGTGGGCGACGAGCTGAGCGTCGGTCGGATGATCGGCCGACTCCATACCCAGCACATGCTCGGCCACAGCGGGATCATGATGCTGCAGATGCTTGAACAATGCCAGCTTGGCCTGCCCAGGGCCGGTGATGAGCACCTCGGGAATGCCGACCAGGGCTTCTGCCACCTGGTGATAGAAGTGCTGGTCTTCAGGCGCGCGGCCGCTGCCGATGACGCCGCTCATGACGTGCAGATGCGGATGCTCCTTGGGCATGATGATGGATTTTTCGATATCAGCCGGATCGATGAACAGCACGCGAGCCTGAGCATGATCGACCCAGACGACGGCATGACGATGTGCCATGATGAAACTCCCTTTGAAAGTGAATACGCAAGAACGACGTTAGCAGCGCTTATCCGCCATTTCATTGACCTGGCTTGAATGTGCGCTGTTTGAGCAGATGCAAAAAGCTGCGATGCCGCGGCGTGCTGCGATCGAAGTGGCGATAGACCGCCAGTTTGGCCTGGTCTTCGACGAAGGCCCAGAAGATGCAATACACCCAGATCAGCCCCACCGCCGACCAACTGATGGGCGCGATCAGCCCCATGGGGAAAACTACGAACAAGGTCGCCAGCGCCTTAGTGAGAATGGCCGACCACAGCAGCGCGGGCGACGGCCAGGGCTTTTTCCAGAAGGCTTTTTTGCTGCGCGCGACAAACAGGGTGAGGTGCCCGGAGACCGCCAGCTTGAGGAAGATGAAGGTCTGGATGCTGCCCATGTCGAGCTTCATCACATCGTGCGCGAAGCTCAGCAGCAGCAGGGTTTCGCCCACGCCGATCAGCCCCAGCACGGTGGACACGGTAATGACGCGCCGCATGTCCCAGCGCACCGGCTGCGGATCGACCTCGGTGCGGTCGTAGGCGATGGTCATGATGGGCACGTCGTTGAAGAAGGCCAGCAAAATGATCATGATCGCGGTGATCGGGTAGAAGTTGTAGGCCAGCATGG
>NZ_JBYCKI010000087.1:0-11417 GCF_057473305.1 Thiomonas sp. TH-17 | reverse complement strand
TTCGGAATATGCCCCGAGGTGCGCGTTTCGCCGTAGAGGTAGATGGGAATCTCGGCGTTGCGAAAGCGGATCTCCTCAATGAAGGCGCGCAGGTTGTGCAAAGCCTTCGGTTCCACGCCCTCTTCCGCGGTGGCGAATTCCTCATCGTCGATAGAGAGAATGAAAGCGCTCACCCGGCTTTGCTGCTGCGCGAAGCTGGAGAGATCGCCATAGCTGGTCACGCCCAGCACCTCCATGCCCTCCTTCTCGATGGCCTGCGCCAGTGCGCGAATGCCGAGGCCTGACGAGTTTTCCGAGCGGAAGTCCTCGTCGATGATGACAATGGGAAAACGAAAGTGCATGACGGCTCCGACGCGGAAGGGATAAAGTGCGAGAGTGTAGGAAATCTGTGTGAAGCGCCCTGCTTCGCGCCATAAATATTGGGAGCACCCGAGATGGACAACCCGACCGCCTGGTGGATTCTGGCCGGTTTCTTTGTCGCGATGGAACTGGTCAGCGGCACCTTCTATTTGCTGATGCTGGCCGTGGGCGCCGTGGCCGGCGCACTGGCGGCGCACGCCGGGCTGCCCATGCCCTGGCATTGGGTGGCGTTCACCGTGGTGGGCGGCGGCGCGGTGATCGCGTTGTATCTGACCCGGCGCGTTTTCGGCAAACGCACGGCCGCTGATGTGCGGCACGACAACCTCGATCTCGGCGCCACGGTCGATGTGTCCGCCTGGTCGGCGGACGGCGTCGCGCGGGTGCATTACCGGGGTTCAGATTGGTCTGCGCGGCCGCTCAGGCGCGGCCCGCTGCAAACCGGCCCGCACCGCATCGCCGGGCAAGACGGCAATGTGCTCCTGATCGAACCGCTGCCCGCCGCACCCGCTACGTCATCGCTCGACACGAACGCACAACATAATCCGGGCTGACGCGCTTAGCCCGCATTGATCAACCAAGGGAGACTTTCATGGAAATCGCCATCATTCTGGCCGTCATCGCCGTGCTGTTCATCAGCCGCGGCATCAAGATCGTGCCGCAGCAAAACGCCTGGATTCTGGAGCGCCTCGGCCGCTACCACTCCACCCTGCAACCGGGGCTCAACATCATCATTCCCTTCATCGACAGCGTGGCCTACAAGCACTCGCTGAAAGAAATTCCGCTCGACGTGCCCAGCCAGATCTGCATCACCAAAGACAACACCCAGCTCACCGTGGACGGCGTGCTGTATTTCCAGGTGACTGATGCCATGCGCGCCAGCTACGGCTCGTCGAACTACATCGTCGCCATCACCCAGCTGGCGCAGACCACGCTGCGCTCGGTGGTCGGCAAGCTCGAACTCGACAAGACCTTTGAGGAGCGCGAATTCATCAATCACAGCGTGGTGAATTCTCTCGACGATGCCGCCGCCACCTGGGGCGTGAAGGTGTTGCGCTACGAAATCAAGGACCTCACGCCGCCGAACGAAATCCTGCATGCCATGCAGCGCCAGATCACCGCCGAGCGTGAAAAGCGCGCCGTGATCGCCACATCCGAAGGCGCGCGCCAGCAGGCCATCAACGTTGCCGAGGGCGAGCGCCAGGCCTTTATTGCCCGCTCTGAAGGGCAGAAGCAGGCGGCCATCAACAATGCGCAAGGCGAAGCCGCCGCCATCGAGGCCGTGGCCGACGCGACGGCGCACGCGCTGGAAGTCGTGGCCAATGCCATTCAAAAACCCGGCGGCGCCGAAGCCGTACAGCTCAAGGTCGCCCAGCAGGGTCTGGACACCTATGCCAACCTCGCCAAATCGAGCACCACCCTCATCGTGCCGGGCGACATGAGCCAGGCCGCCGGCCTGATTGCATCGGCCATGACGGTGCTGAAGAAAACGCAGTGAATGCGCCACTCTCTTCCAGCTCGGCACGCCAGGCCGCGCTGGCCGCACTGATCGAGCCCGAACCGGCGCGCAAGGTCACGCTGGCGCTGGCCCTGCGCGACGATCTGCGCGTCGGGCTCGTGAACATCGACCCGCGCACCTGTGTGCAAACGCCGCCTCGCGCCGCCCTGCCCGGCCGCCCGGAAAAGCCTGAACTGATCCCCGCCCAGCAGATGCCCCGCCGCAACCCGCGCGACCCCAAAGGCCACGCCGCGCTGCTGCACGCCATTGCGCACATCGAGTTCAACGCCATCAACCTCGCGCTCGATGTTGTTTGGCGCTTTCAGGACTTGCCCGAGGATTTCTACCGCGACTGGATTCGCGTGGCCGCCGAGGAAGCCGAGCACTTCACCCTGCTGCGCAATCACCTGCGCGGTATCGGCGCCGAATACGGCGACTTCCCCGCGCACAACGGCCTGTGGGACATGGCCGAGAAGACCGCTGGCGATCTGCTCGCCCGCATGGCGCTGGTGCCGCGCACCCTCGAAGCCCGGGGGCTGGACGTGAACCCCAGCATTCGCGCCAAGCTGGCCGCAGCGGGCGATGCGCGCGGCGCGGAAATTCTCGACCGCATTCTGACCGAAGAAATAGGCCACGTCGCCATCGGCAACCGCTGGTATCACTGGTCCTGTGCCCAGACGGGTCGCAATCCCCTCACCGCGCACGACGAACTGGCCACCGCTTTCGGCGCCCCGCGGATCAAGCCCCCGTTCAACCGCGACGCCCGGCTGCAAGCGGGGTTCAGCGCTGAAGAGCTGGAAATTCTCGAAAAAGCGTGTACTTGAAGCGTTTTTTCGACGGCCTCAAAAACCGGAGCCCGGCAGCTTCAGAAATTCAATTTCCTCGTCCGTCGATCCCCGCCCGAGGATGACGTTGCGGTGCGGGTAGCGGCCAAAGCGGTCGATGATGGCTTTGTGGCGCAGCTCGAAATCGAGGTTGTTCGCCAGCCCGTTGGCGCGGAACAGGGCTTCGGCCACGACATGAATCGCGGCGGATTCGCTGTGCATATAGGGCATGTACGCAAAGGTGCGCTGTTGCTGCGTCAGCGCCTGATCGGCGCCGCAGGCCACCGCCTCCTGCGCGAGGGTGAGCGCCTGCGCATCGGCGGCGAAGGCGCGCGGATCGCCCCGGAACAGATTGCGCGAAAACTGGTCGAGCACGATGATTTCCGCCAGTCGGCCCAGCGGCGTTGTTCTCCACGCAAACAGTTCACAGCGCACCGCCTGGCTATGAAGTGCACCGAAACGTGTGCGCAGCAGCGCGTCGAAGGCCGGGTCGGCTTTGAACCATTGCGCGGGCTCGATCTCGCTGAACCAGAAATCGAGGACGGCATCGGGCGCGAAGTTCATTTGGCCTCCCTTGCCGAGAGCCCGGCGTGCGGCCGACGTAGCCAGTCTTCGAGCACCCGGGCGTGGTTGATTTGCGGGTCGTGCGCAGCGAACAGCAAGGTGACGCGCCCTGCCCGCAGCGCGTGGCCCAGGGTCTGCAGCGCAGCGGCATCATCCGGCAAGGCGTCGAGTTCGGCCGTGTAGCGGTTGGAAAACTCGGCAAAGCGCTCCGGCTCATGCCCGAACCACACCCGCAGCGCCGGGCTGGGGGCGAGGTCTTTCAACCAATGGTCGATGTGGGCGCCGTCTTTGCGCAGACCGCGCGGCCAGAGGCGGTCGATGACGATGCGCGCGCCGTCGTCAGAACTCGGCGGGTCGTAGGCCCGCCGAATCTGCAGATCGAGGCGCGGCGCGGTCATGGCAGTAAGTCGGGCGGTACGGCGTTACCGCCCGGTGCGGTACATATAGCGGTTGATCTGCGCCATCTCCGAGGAGGTGCGGCGGTAGAGGTGATCGAGGCTGATGATGGCCACTTCGAGCAGCAGCACGGCGAGCAGCGGGCGCTCAAGACGCAGGCGGTTGTACATGACGCGGCTGATGCGCAGCAGGCGGGTGTCTTCGCCGGCGCGCAGGCGGACTTCGCGCGGCTTGCGGTCGAAAAAACTCATCTCGCCGAGCATTTCTCCGGGCATGATCTTGCCGATTTCCATTTCGCTTTCGGGCAACTGAGCCATCAGGCAGCCCTGCCCTTCAAGCACGAAAAACAGGCTCTCGCCGACCTGGCCGATATCGGCGATGACCTCGCCTTTCTTCGGCGCCATGAGATCGCAGTAGTCGAGAAAATCGTGAATTTCCCGGCGGGTGAGGATGGTGGTATCCACGAGCTGACCCAGAAAATGGGCCAGGGCTTCGCGGTCTTCCGGGGTGAAGGTCAGGCGTTCCATGATGGTTGATTTCAAAGTGAAAATGGGTTGGAAAGCGGGGCTGCAAAGCGTTGCAGAGTCATGCTATCGGTTGCCCTCGCGAATTCATAGCCCGAAATAGCTGCGAATACCCGACAACAACATATTCACGGCAATGGCGGTGAGGATGAGGCCCATGAGCTTTTCGGCGGCGTTCATCACCGAGTCGCCCAGCCACTTGAGCAGGGTTTCGCTCATCAGCAGCAACCCGCCGGTGACGGCCACCGCCAGGCTGAGCGCGCCCACCCAGGTCCAGATTTCGCCGGGCTGACGTGAGGCAAGCAGCAAGACCGTGGCCAGCGCGGACGGCCCGGCCAGCAGCGGCACGGCCAGGGGAAAGATCAAGGGCTCACGACTGCTCTCGCCGCCGAAAATTTCAGACGTGGTGGAGAAAATCATCTTGATCGCCACCAGCAGCAGAATGACCCCGCCGGCCACTTCGATGGAAGGCTGACTGAGGTTCATCAGTTTCAGAAAACCGTGTCCGCCAAACATGAAAGCCAGCAGCACGGCGTAGGCGATGCCGATTTCGCGCAGCGCCACGGGCAGGCGGCGTTTGGGTGGCAGCTTGCGCATGACCGCGATGAAAAATGGCAGATTGCCGAAAGGGTCGAGGATCAGCAGCAGCAATACGAAGGCGGACCAGAAATTGTCTTGGGCCATAACGGGGCAAAGCGCGATCAGGCGCGGGGATGGTGGCGGGCGTGCAACGACTTGAGCCGTTCGCGCGCGATGTGGGTGTAGATCTGCGTGGTGGAAATATCGGCATGGCCGAGCAGCAATTGCACCACACGCAGATCGGCGCCGTGGTTGAGCAGATGGGTGGCGAAGGCGTGGCGCAGGGTGTGGGGCGACAGCGGCACGTCGATGTCGGCCTTGCGCGCGTAGGCCTTGATGCGCATCCAGAACATCTGCCGCGTCATGCCGGTGGTTTCGCGGGCACTTTGCCCACTGCGCGCGGTGACGAACAGAAAGGGGCTGTCGCGCCCCTGCAGCAACTCATGGCGCGCGGTACGAAGGTAATTCTGCAGCCAGTCTTGCGCGGCGCTCCCGAACGGCACGAGTCGCTCTTTGCCGCCTTTGCCCGCAATCTGCACCACGCCCTGATCGAGCGACACGCGTACCACCGGCAGCGCCACCAGTTCGCTCACCCGCAGGCCACTGGCGTAGAGCAGTTCGAGCATGGCGCGGTCGCGCAAGCCCAGCGACGTGTCCACCTCGGGGGCGGCGAGCAGCGCTTCCACCTGCGCTTCGCTCAGGGTCTTGGGGCGGCGCGGCGGCTGGCGGGCGGTGTCGATCTGCAGCGTGGGGTCGTCGGTGCGCAAGTGCTCACGCAAGGCCCAGCGGTAAAAGCGGCGCAACACCACCAGCCGCCGGTTGGACGAGGTGGCCTTGCTCTGCAAAAATCGGGCGGCGATATAAGCCTGCACATCGCGCAGCGTCGCCTCGATCAAGGGTGGGCGCTGCGAAAAAGCCAGCCAGCGCGCCATAAGCGTGAGGTCGCGGCGGTAGGCGGCGAGGGTGTTGGGCGAGAGGCCATCTTCCAGCCAGAGGGCGTCGCAAAACCGGTCGATCGCGGCGGCGCAGGCTTCGGGCGCGGGCGGCCATTCGAGGTGAAGCGGGGCTTCAGGCATGGCGACGAGCCGATTGAGAGCTGCTTTCATGCTGCAGCAGCCAGCGTTTGATGCCCAGCAGATAGCCGTCTTGCGCGGTGGAATGGGCAAAGCCGCCCAGCCCGCCTTGCGCGACGATGCGGTGACACGGCACAACGGGGGCGAACGGGTTGGCGGCGCAAGCCTGCCCCACGGCGCGGGCGGCACTGTGCAATTCCTGCGCGGCATCGCCATACGTGCGCGCCTGCCCCGGCGGAATCTGCTGCAACAGCGCCCAGACCCGCCGCTGAAACGCCGTGCCCGCCATCGCCAGCGGAAGGTCGAAGCGATACGCCGGATCGTCGCCATAGGCGCTTAGTTGCGCGGCCAGAGCGCGGCTTAGCGGCGTGGACGGCGCGATGAGCGGGGTGTCTGGCGGAAGATATTCCAGGCGCAGCACCCATTCGTCGGTGCAGAACAGGCCCATGCGACCGAAAGGCAGCGCGATGACCGCGTCTGGATGGGCCGGGTTTTTTGTGAGCGGCATGGCTTGAACATCAGGCAAAAAGCAGACGCACAGGATACCCCGATGCCCACCGGGGCTGCGGCTTTCTCCGAGAATGCGGGCATGACTTCCGCTGCTCTGGATTTTCCCGCCGCTGCTCCGCCCGCGAGCCGCCCTTGGCCGCCGCTGGCGCAGCAGTTCGCCGCTCTGGGCGACGCATTCAGCGTGCCGGTCGCGGTCAGCCCCCTGCCCGACCCCGTGCTGGTGGCCAGCAGCGCCGATGCCGCGGCGCTGGTCGGCCTGACTGCGCCCGTCAACCCGGAAGATGAGCAGGACTGGGCGCGGGCCTTTGGCGGCCATGTTGCGGCGATCAGCGGCGGCAGCCGCGCCACGGTGTACGCCGGACATCAGTTCGGCAACTGGGCCGGGCAGCTTGGCGACGGCCGCGCGCTGCTGCTGGGCGACTGGCCAGACGCCAGCGGCGGGCAGCACGGCGGCGGCTATGCCCGTTGGGAAGTGCAATTCAAGGGCAGCGGCCGCACGCCGTTTTCTCGCATGGGCGACGGCTGGGCGGTGCTGCGTTCCTCCATCCGCGAATTTCTGTGCTCGGAAGCCATGGCGGCGCTGGGCATCCCCACCACGCGGGCGCTGTGCCTGGTGGGCTCCAGCCGCCCGGTACGGCGCGAGCGCATCGAAACCGCGGCCATGGTCACCCGCCTGTCGCCGAGCTTTGTGCGCTTCGGCCATTTCGAGCATTTCAGCTACAGCGGCCAGACCGAGCAGTTGCGCGCGCTGACCGACTGGGTGATCGCCCAGTACTGCCCAGACTGCGCCGATGCCCCGCAGCCCGCGCTGGCGCTGTTGCAATGGGTGGTGGCCCGCACCGCGCGGCTCATCGCCCAGTGGCAGGCGGTCGGCTTCATTCACGGGGTGATGAATACCGACAATATGTCCATCCTGGGCTGGACCATCGACTACGGCCCTTTCGCCTTTCTCGACGCCTACGACCCGCTGCACACCCCCAACACCACCGACCGTGGCGGACGCTACGCCTACGGCCGACAACCCGCGGTGGCGCACTGGAATCTGCTGGCGCTGGGCCAGGCCCTGCTGCCGTTGATCGACAAGCCCGAATCGGCGCTGGCCGCGGTCGATCAATTTCGCCCGCAGTATGTGCAAGCCATGCAGCAACAACTCGCCGCCAAGCTCGGGCTGACCGAGCCGCAGCCGGGCGACGGCGATCTGTTTCAGGATCTGCTCGACACGATGGCGGCCAACCGCAGCGACTGGACTCTGAGCTTTCGCCATCTCGCCCAACTTGCCGCCGACGCACAGGCGCCCATCCCCCCCGCCCTCGCGGCGCAATTCGCGCGCGAGCCGCAACGGTTTGCCGACTGGGCGGCCCGCTACCGCGAGCGCCTGCGGGCGGAAAGCAGCGACGACGCAGCGCGCGCGGCGGCGATGAATGCCGTCAATCCGCACGTCGTGCTGCGCCACCATCTGGCGCAGGCCGCCATCGCCCAGGCCGAAGCCGGCGACTTCACCGAAGTGCGCCGCTTGCTGCACGCGCTCACGCGGCCTTTCGATGCGCACGCCGCGCCGCCGCATTACGCTGAACCCCCGCCGGAACACGCGCCGCCCGCCTGCCTGTCCTGCTCATCCTGAAAGGAGCCCCCATGTCCAAGCCCGCCCCCGAAGACACGAATGACGCCCTCTGGCGCAGCAAACTGAGCGAGGAGCAATACCGCGTGACGCGTTGCAGCGCCACCGAGCCGCCGTTCACCGGCCTGTATTGGGACCACCACGGCGACGGCGTCTATCGCTGCGTGTGCTGCGGCACGCCGCTATTCGACTCGCACACCAAATTTGAATCGGGCAGCGGCTGGCCCAGCTTCTGGCAGCCCACCGCGCAAGCCGTCATCCGCGAAGTACGCGACGCCAGTCACGGCATGGTGCGTACCGAAGTGCAATGCGGGCAATGCGGCGCGCATCTCGGTCACGTGTTCCCCGACGGCCCCAACCCCACCGGCCTGCGCTACTGCATCAACTCGGCCGCACTCGATTTCTCCGAGCGTCAGGCAGGAGAGGAAGGTGCAGCCGAGCGAAGCTGATCGCGCCACAACCAAGCCGCCCCGCGCACCCCGGAAGAATCGCCGTGCTGCGCGGGCAGCAGACGGGTGCGCACCGTATCGGAGAACACCCAGCCCCCCCAACGGCGCGGCACTTCGTCGTACAGCTCAGTCACATTGCTCATGCCCCCGCCCAGCACGATGACTTCCGGATCGAGCAGATTGATCACCTGCGCCAGTGCCCGGGCCAGCCGGTCGGCATAGCGGATGAAACTCGCCCGCGCGGCGCTATCGCCCTCGCGCATGGCCGCGATCAACTCCTTGGCGCTGCGCTGCTGGGCCCGCATTTGCCCAACCCGCGCGAAATGATCGGCGGCGAAGCCCGGCCCACTCAGCCAGGTTTCGATGCAGCCCTGCAAACCACACCAACAGCGCGGCCCCGGCAGTTCACGCCAGGCAGACGGTAGGCGCGGCCAGGGCAGCGGGTTGTGACCCCACTCCCCCGCCACCGCATTGCGGCCCAGCCAGTCCGCGCCGTCGATGGCGATGCCTGCCCCCGAGCCAGTGCCCAGAATCACCGCAAACACCACGCGAGCGCCCTGCCCCGCGCCGTCGATTGCCTCGCTGATCGCCAGACAGTTGGCATCGTTGTGCAGGCGCACCGGCCGACCCAGCCGCCGTTGCAGGTCTTGCAGCAGCGGGCGGCCATTGAGCACGGTGGAATTGGCGTTGCGAATCAGCCCGGAAACCGGCGACACCGAGCCCGGAATCGCTGCGCCCAACGGCAGCCTGCAGCCGAGTTGCCCATCGGCTCCCGCCACCAGCGCGGCGATGGCCTCGATGGTCGCGTCATAGTCGCCCTGCGGCGTATCGCACCGCTCGCGCAGCAAAAACCGGCCTTCGCCATCAAGTGCAGCCACCTCGATCTTGGTGCCGCCCAAATCGAGGCCGAGGTAGGCCGTTGGTTTAGACCGGTCCACGTTGCTGGATCGGTTGTATGTCACGTTTGCAATGTCGCTATCCATTCGTCAGGCTGGTCTCTATTGAGTGCGTCACCGAATCCGGGAGCGGGTCAGCTTGAACGATGGGAGGTCCCGATCCGCTTGCTGTATGCGAAGAAGACTTCGTCCCGAACCCATCCGAGCGCCTCATAGACGCCCTGCGCTGCCTTGTTGGTCTTGGCTGTAGAGAGATCCATGCGCGCTTTTCCGTTCTCGGCGGCAAGCTTCTCGGCCGCATTCAGCAGCGCGGTGCCCGTGCCCGATCTTCTGCCTTCTGGCGAGACGAACAAGTCATACAGCGAGTAGATGGGTTTCGCCTCGACTGAGCAAAACGTGGGATAGAGTTGGCAAAAGCCGACTATCGCTTGAGTCGCATCGACCGCCAGAATCACGACAGACTCTTTGTTCTGTAGCCTCGCCGTTAGAAACTGCTTGGCCAAGCCCTCGTCGGCGGCTTGTCCGTAGAACTGGCGGTAGGCGTCGAACAGGGGAGACAGGGCCGTGACGTCTTCGAGTGTTGCGATTCGGGTCGTGATCATAAGCGGGAGGTTTCGAGGCCTGACATTCGAGTTCAGCGGGGGGATTGGGGCCTGTGATTGAGGTCTAGAACAGTAGCAAAGCTACAAGCCAGGTCTGACCCCATCCGCGCATCATCGTGGGGAACGAGTACCACAACATTTCCGCGCTTGCGGCGAGATGCCACGCGTGCGTGCGCCTCGCGCATCTGGGAGAACTCGTAGCGCTCGTCGATCAAAGGGCGAAGAACGCCTTCCGTTGCGAGTTTGGCAAGGCGCTCAGCGACCGCACGCGACTCAGGCGCGACGCCCGCGATCACTTTCTTGCTTCCGAGCACGGAGACGAACGGGGCTCCCATGATTGTGGAGAGCGAGCCGGCGACCGGGAGCAGGCGTCCGCCGCGGCGCAGCGCGTGCCTGCACCGGGACATGGAAGTATCCCCGACGGTGTCGACGATCACGTCGTACCCCTCAGTGGCTTGGAATGGATCTTCGCGCGTGTAGTCGATCACTTCGTCAGCTCCCGTTGTCCGGACAATCTCGGCGTTCGCTCCGCTGGTGACTCCCGTGACGTGCGCACCAAGATGCTTCGCAAGGCTGACGGTCGCGGTGCCGACGCTGCCCGAGGCTCCAATGACGAGAACACGCTCGCCAGGCTGGAGCGAGGCCTTGCCGAGAAAGTGGAGTGCCGTCCCGCCACCGAACGAAAGCGCAGCGGCTTCTTCGAACGACAGCCCTTGTGGCTTGCGCGCGAGGTGCTCGTTCTCACCGAATGCAACGAACTGCGCGTGGCAACCCATCCGCCAACCGTTCGCCCCGAACACCGCATCGTCCACGCGGAACCGCGTGACCGAGCGGCCAACGTGGGCCACTACACCCGAGAACTCACCGCCCAAGATGGCCTTTCGCGGACGGCGTAGACCGAAAATGAGGGGGGCGATCGGTCCAAACCCCTTCGGCATATCCAGCGTGCGCGCGCGCCAATCGGCAGCCGTGACCGTCGTCGCGAGCACCTTGATGAGAATCTCGTCGTCCTTCGGAACCGGCGTCGGCACCTCCTCAAGATGGACCACCTCGGGCCCGCCGTATTCACGATACACCCATGCTTTCATGCCGCGCACTTCCAGCAACTGTGGCCTTTAGAAATTCTCGCCCGTGCACGTCGAACGAAAACCCGAAAATTCTGCAAAAGATGAGCTGCGAGAGAAATACAGGTATCAATGATTCCTGAAACACGACATACCCGTTCTGCGCTTTTTGAGCTGTTGCGCACTATACAAAAGGGCCCGGAAGGTGGGCTGCGTGATCCGGATGTTCGACGCCCGGCGGCTATGCGCTCACCGCACTACGCCGAGAGTTCCCCCAGCAACTTCAGCAGCCCCGCTTCGTCGAGCACGGTCAGGCCGAGTTCCTGTGCCTTGGTGAGTTTGCTTCCCGCCTCCAAGCCGGCAATGACGTAATCGGTCTTTTTCGACACCGAGCCGGCCACCTTGCCGCCGGCCGCTTCGATGCGGGCCTTGGCGTCTTCGCGGCTCAGCGTGGGCAGGGTGC
>NZ_JBYCKI010000086.1:0-1703 GCF_057473305.1 Thiomonas sp. TH-17 | reverse complement strand
GAACCTGTGCATAAGCTGTGGGCTGACTGTCAATTTGCTCCACACTACGAATAGTGGTTGAAATTCCGCCAGACGCTAGATATAGTGTCTTGACGGTTTGAGAGAGATGCCGGGCCGCGGTCTGAAATCGCGGCGCCGGAGGGCTTGAAATGTTTGCCCCCTCTCTCCGTTCGTCCCCGATTTGCCCTCATTCGTCTTTATTGCTTTGTCCGTGCTGCTTTCATGCGGCGTTCATGTGCGCTTGCAGCGCCGTGAGTCAGCCAGATTTGCTGCGCGGCCCATCCGCCCCAAGGAGTCCCGATGTCCCAGACCACCGCCGCCACCGAATCCACTGCCGTCCCGCAACACCTCGCACACCCCGAGGTAGATACGCAACAGCAGGTCGCACTGGGTGATTTTTCAGACTACAAGATCATCCGTCGCAACGGGGCCGTGGTGGGGTTTGAGCCGAGCAAGATCGCCGTGGCGATGACCAAGGCCTTTCTGGCCGTGCAAGGCGGGCAGGGTGCGGCCTCGGCCAGCATGCGCGAAACGGTCAATGCGCTGACCGAAAACGTCGTGCGCGCCCTGCTCCGTAGCCGACCCAGCGGCGGTACCTTTCATATTGAAGACATCCAGGATCAGGTCGAGCTCTCGCTGATGCGTACCGGCCAGCACGAGGTGGCGCGCGCCTATGTGCTGTACCGCGAACGCCGCACACAAGAGCGGGCCAAGCAGAAAGCGGCCGCAGCGGAGCAAGAGAGCGCTCCGGTGCTGCACGTGCTCGACGGCGGTCTGCGCAAACCGCTCGATCAAGCCGCTCTGGTGAGCCTGATCGAGTCCGCCTGCGCCAATCTGAGTGCGGACGTTAAGGCGGCCCCCATCGTGGCGGAAACCCTGCGCAATCTGTACGACGGCGTGCCGATGCTCGAGGTCTACAAGGCCTCTATCCTGGCCTCGCGCACCCTGATCGAGCGCGACCCCGACTACTCCAAGGTCACCGCGCGCCTGCTGCTGCACACCATGCGCCGCGAGACGCTGAGCGAGGACGTTCCGCAGGAGAGAATGACCCAGCGCTACGCCGAGTATTTTCCGCAGTGCATCAAGGAAGGCGTTGAGCTCGAACTGCTCGACGAGCGGCTCGGGCAGTTCGACCTGGCCCGTCTGGGCGCTGCGCTCAAGGCCGAGCGCGACCTGCAGTTCGATTACCTCGGCCTGCAAACGCTGTACGACCGCTATTTCCTCGCCCATCGTGCCGATACGCGGGTGAACAAAGATGGCCGTCGCATCGAACTGCCGCAGGCCTTTTTCATGCGCGTGGCCATGGGCCTGTCGCTGAACGAGATCGACCGCGAGGCGCGCGCCATCGAGTTCTACGAACTGCTCTCCAGCTTCGACTTCATGTCGAGCACGCCCACGCTGTTCAATGCGGGCACCCGCCGTTCGCAACTCTCGAGCTGCTACCTCACCACCGTGGCGGACGATCTGGACGGCATTTATGAAGCCATCAAGGAGAACGCGCTGCTGTCCAAATTCGCCGGCGGTCTGGGCAACGACTGGACGCGCGTGCGCGCCCTGGGCAGCCACATCAAGGGCACCAACGGCAAGAGCCAGGGCGTCGTGCCCTTCCTCAAAGTGGTCAACGACACCGCGGTGGCGGTGAACCAGGGCGGCAAGCGCAAGGGCGCGGTCTGCGCCTATCTCGAAACCTGGCACCTCGACAT
>NZ_JBYCKI010000085.1:0-11016 GCF_057473305.1 Thiomonas sp. TH-17 | reverse complement strand
ATGCACTCTCTGAAAAACATCGCTTTATCTCTGCTCGATCTCGTTGCCGTGCGCGAAAACGGCACCGTAGCCGAGGCGTTGCAGATCGCCCTGCGCACCGCGCAACATGCCGAAGCACTGGGCTTCAAACGGTACTGGATGGCCGAGCATCACAATCTGGCCGGCGTGGCAAGTTCGGCCACGGCGGTGCTGGTGGGCTATGTGGCCGGCGGCACGCAGCGCATCCGCGTGGGGTCGGGGGGCGTCATGCTGCCCAACCACGCGCCGCTGGTCGTGGCCGAAGCCTTTGGGACCCTCGCCGAGCTGTATCCGGGGCGCATCGATCTGGGTCTGGGACGCGCGCCGGGCACCGATCCGATGACCATGCGCGCGTTGCGCCGCGACCGCATCGAGCGCGAAGAAGATTTCCCGCGCGATGTGGCCGAGCTGCAACATCTGCTCGCCCCGGCCGAGCCCGGTCAGCGCCTGGTCGCCATGCCCGGTGCGGGCACGCAGGTGCCCATCTGGCTGCTGGGCTGCAGCCTGTTTTCTGCGCGGCTGGCGGCGCAGCGGGGGTTGCCTTATGCCTTCGCCTCACACTTCGCGCCCCGCCTGCTGCATCAGGCGCTGGAGTTGTATCGACAAGAGTTCCGGCCTTCGCCCGCGCTGGCGCAGCCTTACGTCATCATCGGCGTGCCCCTGATCGCCGCGCCAACCGACGAAGAGGCGCAATTTCTCGCCAGCAGCACCTATCAGCGCGTGCTGGGCATTCTCACCGGGCAGCGCGGCCGACTGCCGCCGCCGGTGGCGCGCTATCTGGAACAGCTTCACCCGCAGGAGCGTGCCGCGATTCAAGACTTTCTCGCTGCCGCCGTCATCGGCAGCCCCGAGACGGTACGGCAGGGCTTTGCTGCGCTGGCCGAGTCGACGCAGGCGGACGAATTCATGCTGGTCTGCGATGTATTCGACGCACCGCTGCGGCTGCGCGCGCTCGACATCGCCGCGCAAGCGATGACATGAGCGCCAAGGCCCGTTCCACACCCGCCACATCGGCAGCCGCCGCATCGCAGCGCCTCGACAAATGGCTCTGGGCGGCGCGCTGGTGCAAGACGCGCGCGCTCGCGGCGTCGCAATGTGAACTGGGCCGCGTGTCGGTGAACGGCGCTCCGGCGAAACCGGCCAAAGAGGTGCGCATCGGCGATGTGCTGGTGATTCAGCAGGAACGAGAGCGCCGGGAAGTGGAGGTGCTGCAGGTCGGGCTGCAGCGGCAGTCCGCACCGCTGGCGCAAGCCCTGTACCGCGAGACCGAGGCCAGCCGCCTGCAGCGTGAAAGGCAGGCCGAGTTGCGCCGCTTGAGCCCGGAGCCGGAAGCGGTGCGTCAGGGGCGACCGAGCAAACTCGATCGCCGGGAGTTGCAGCGTATGCTCGACAGCAACCTCGATTGAGCCACCCTTGCCGCCCATGCCGGACACCGCACGTCTCTACCCCCGTCATCCCCGAAGCTACAAGCCGCTGAGTGGCGTGCGCATCGTCACTCTGGCGCTCAACCTGCCGGGCCCGGCCGCCGCTGCCCGCCTGCGCGCGCTGGGCGCCAAGGTGCTGAAAATCGAGCCGCCCGGCGGCGACCCGATGGCGCAGATGTCGCCCGCACTCTACCGCGCCATGCACAAGGCGGTGCCGGTGCGCAAGCTCGATCTGAAAACCGCCGGAGGCCAGACGGCGCTGCACGAGCAACTGCAACAAAGCGACCTGCTGCTGACGGCGTTCCGCCCCGCAGCGCTCAAGCGGCTGGGGCTGGACCGGCGCAGTCTGACCGCGCGCCATCCCCAACTCAGCGCCGTGTTCGTCGTCGGCTATCCGGGGGCGCAGGGACATCTGCCGGGGCATGATCTCACCTTCCAGGCCGAGGCCGGGCTGATCGATGCCGCGCAACTTCCCGCCACGCTGCTGGCCGACATGACCGGCGCGCTGCTGGTGAGCGAGGCCGCCCTGGGCGCGCTGCTGCACCAACGCGTGCAAGGCAAGGGGGCGATGCTGGACATTGCGTTGTCCGACGCGGCCGGTTTTGCCGCCGTGCCCCGCGCGCTGGGAATGACCGCTTCGGGGCAACTGCTCGGCGGCGCCTTGCCCGAATATGGCGTCTATGTCTGCGCCGACGGGCTGGTGGCGATTGCGGCGTTGGAGCCCCATTTCAAGCAAGCTCTGGCGCTGGCGGCGCAAGGGGCGACGCACCGATCGATCGCCCGCTGGTGCAAATCGCACACCGCCGCGCAGCTCACCGCGCTGGCGCAGCAACACGATCTGCCGCTCTGGGCATGGACGACCTGAAGCCCCAAGGCCCGCCCGAGGCCGACCTCACGCCGCGCATGCGCGAGCTGTTGCAGCGCATTGCTCGTGCGGGGCAGCCTGCGTTTGAGCAACTCACCCCCGCAGCCGCCCGCGCCGCCTATGCGCGCATGGCCGAAGTGCTCGACTTTCCCCCGGCCGTGCTACCACTGTGCGACACGCTCGATTGCCCGAGCCGCGATGGTGAGCGCCTCACGCTGCGCCGCTACGCCCCCCGCGTTGCCGACTGGCAGGCGCCGCAACCCGCCTTGCTCTACTTGCACGGCGGCGGCTTTGTCATCGGCAGCGCGGCCACGCACGATGCGCTGTGCCGTCAACTCGCCTTGCGCTCGGGCTGGATGGTGCTGTCGCTCGATTACCGGCTCGCACCGGAACACCGCTTTCCCACAGCATTCAACGACAGCTGGGATGCGCTGCAATGGCTGCACGCCCACGGCGAGATGCTCGGCGTGGACACGCACTGCCTCGCCATCGGCGGAGACAGCGCCGGTGGCACGCTGGCGGCGGCCTGCGCCCTGGCGGCGCGCGACGCCGAGCTGCCGCTGGCCTTGCAACTGCTGTTTTATCCGGGCATGGGCTGCGGGCATGAAACGCCGTCGCAACAGCGCTATGGGCACGGATTTTTGCTCGACCGCGAACAGATCGACTGGTTTTTCGGTCACTACCTGCGCGACCCGCGCGATGGCGCCGACTGGCGATTCGCCCCGCAACTGGCAACCCAGCACCAGGGCGTGGCTGCGGCTTGGATCGCGGTTGCCGGCTGCGATCCGCTACGCGATGAGGGTCTAGCCTACGGCACGTTGTTGCGCCGCGCCGGGGTGAAGGTCGAGATGACCGAATGGCCGGGCGTCACCCACAATTTCATCAAAATGAGCCGGGCCTTGCCCGAGGCGGGTCAGGCGGTGGAAGCCGCCGCACTCGCGCTACGGAAGGCGCAGGCTCAATCGGGCGCGGTGAGCGCGTAGGGCAGGGCGCCCAGCTTTAGTTCGGGACCTTCGGCGTTGCCCAGATGCAGGCCCGGCTGTTCGGCGAGGGCGATTTTCAGCTCGGCCAGCGCCCACCAAACACCCGCAGCATCGGCCGCGGCATTCACCACCACGCCGCAGGGCTGGCCCGGATCGGCTGCGTGCACCAATTCCTGTCCCGGCTGCATGGCGGCCGGGCCGCTCACCACATACATCCGCCGCTTGAGGGTGCCGCGGTACTGGCTACGCGCCACCACTTCCTGCCCCGGATAGCAGCCCTTTTTGAAATTCACCCCGCCGATCAATTCAAAGTTGAGCATTTGCGGCACGAATAACTGCTGCGTTGCGGCGGCGAGGCGCGGCAGCCCCGCGCGAATGTCCTGCAGCGCCCACTCAGACGGCGACAGCGCGGGCAATGCGGCAAGTTCCGCCTGCAGCGCGGCCTGCGTGGCTTGCTCCCGCTCGGTCAGCAGCACGCAACGCACCGCTGAGCCCGCCTGCGGCAGACGCAACAAAAGCGCGCTGCTTTCCAGCCGCCGCACGCCCCAGGGCTGGGCGGGGGGAGCGAGCGAGGCCGGGTAGTCGGCGGCGGTGTTGCCCAACAGTCCGTGCCGCGCCCACTGCGCGCTGGCGTCGTCGAGGGTGCATTTCAGGCGCAGCACAAACATCCGCAGGCGCTGCAGTGCGGCGGCGGCAATCGAGGCGTCGAGCAACAGGCCGATCTGCTCGGGCGCCAGGTGCACCGCGATGAAGTCGGCCAGCATCCGCCCCTGCGGGTTGAGCAGCGCGGCCAGCCGCGCCTGCTCGTCCGGCCAATGCTGAAAATCCTGGCTGAGCTGGGCATGAAGCAAATCGGCGCCCTGCGGTCCCGAGACACGCAAGAGGGAGAGTTGATCGAGAGGACAGGAGAGCAGAGGCATGAGCGGCTGATGGTTAAGCCCCCTGAATGGGGGCTCGGCTAGGCTAGTATAGGAAGGTTATTTGCCACCGGCGCGCGGTGGTCGGCGCCCCGGCGGCAACTTCCTTCCACTTACAACGTGCGTTTTCTGCGAAAACTCCTTCTTCTCGGTTTGATCGTTCTGGCCCTGGCGGCCGGGGCGTCTGTCTGGTGGGCCAACCAGCCCATCGCTCTGCGCGAGAGCCCGCTCGACTTTTCGGTACGCCCCGGAAGTTCCGCCCTGTCGGCGGCGCAACAGGTCAAGGCGCAGGGCGCCGACCTGCAGCCGCGCCTGTTCTATTGGCTGGCCCGCCTGAGCGGACGCGGCGCGGAAATCAAGGCCGGCAGCTACGAAATCAGCACCGGCATGACGCCGTGGGAGTTGCTCGAACGTATGGCGCGCGGCGATCAGACGCTGAAATCCATCACCATTCCCGAGGGTTGGACTTTTGAGCAGATGCTGCAGTCGCTGGCGAAGGCGCCCGGTCTGCAGCATGACGTGGGCGACCTCACCTCTGAGCAGATCATGCAGCGTATCGGCGCTCCGGCGCAGACCCCGCCCGAGGGGGAGTTCTTCCCCGACACCTATCTGTATGCGCAAGGCTCGTCAGAGCTGGACGTGCTGCGCCGCGCCTATCAGGCGATGCAGAAACGCCTGGCCGCCGCATGGGCGCAGCGCGCGCCCGACCTGCCGCTGAAAACGCCGCAGCAAGCGCTCATCCTGGCTTCGATCATCGAGAAAGAAACCGGCAAGCCGTCTGACCGCGAAAAAATCGCCGCCGTGTTCATCAACCGTCTGCGCGCGGGCATGCCGCTGCAGAGCGATCCCACCGTGATCTACGGCATGGGCGCGCGCTACAAGGGCAATATCACCAAACGTGACCTGCAAACGCTCACGCCCTACAACACCTATGTCATCAACGGCCTGCCGCCAACGCCCATCGCGCTTCCGGGCGAGGCTTCGCTGCAGGCGGCATTGCATCCCGCGCCGATCAAGGCGCTGTATTTCGTGGCGCGAGGCAACGGCGCCAGCCAGTTTTCCGACACGCTCGCGCAGCACAATGCGGCTGTGGCACGTTACATCCTCAAGACTCCATGAGCGCACTCAATCCCTACCGTCCCGGCCTGTTCGTCTCTCTCGAGGGCATCGACGGCGCAGGCAAATCGACCCAGTTGCAGACCGTGGTCGATGTGCTGCGCGCAACCAACCGCCAGGTCATGCTCACCCGCGAGCCGGGTGGCACCGAAATCGGCGAAAAAATCCGCGAACTGCTGCTGCACGAGACCATGCGCCCGGCAACCGAAGCCCTGCTGATGTTCGCGGCGCGGCAGGAGCATGTGCTGCGGGTCATCGAGCCGGCCCTGCTGGGCGGCACCGATGTGGTGTGCGACCGCTTCACGGCGGCGACGCTCGCCTATCAGGGCGGCGGCAAGGGCATTCCCACCGAACGGCTCGAAGCTCTGGCCCGCTGGGTGCATCCGGGGCTGTACCCGGACTGCATCATCCTGATCGATGTGCCGCCCGAGGTGGCCGCGCAGCGTCTGGCGCAGACGCGGCAGCGAGACCGTTTCGAGCAGGAAAGCGTTGATTTTTTTGCCCGGGTACGCGCCAACTACCTGCAACAGGCCGCCAGCGCGCCCGAAAAATGGCGAGTGATCGACGGCACACAAACCCCGGAAGCGGTACAAAATATCATCACAGAACACTTGAAGAAAGTTTTGCAAGAGTTTGATTCAAAATGAATTCCTCTTGGCTTATTCACGCACCACGAGGTTATGGCAAATGGCCGCTACTGCAGCGCGCGGCTAACGCGCTGCTGTGCGAATCGCCCCAGTCGCTCACGGCCTCCGAGCGTGAAGCCGCTCGGCTTCCCGCTGTCCTGCCCACCTACAAGGCCTGCGGGCACTGCGCCAGTTGCGCGCTGCTGGCAGCGGGCACGCACCCCGATTTACTGATCGCAGCGCCCGAGGCGATGTGGCCCGAACTCGGCCTGAACCCGTCTGAAGAGACAGCGCCACGCTCCGAGACCAAGACGGCGAGCCAGGAGATCCGCATTGAGCAGATCCGCCGCCTCAACGACTGGTCGGTGAGCACCAGCCACCGCGGCCGCGCCAAGGTGGCGCTGATCTATCCGGTCGATGCGCTCAATGCGGCCGCTGCCAACGCGCTGCTCAAGACCCTCGAAGAACCGCCGGAAGACGTGCAGTTTCTGCTCGGCGCCCACCGGCTCGACTCCTTGCTGCCCACGATTCGCAGCCGCTGTCGCCTGGCGGCACTGCCGCGCCCAGGGGCAGCCGAGGCGCAGCAACAACTCGGCGGGAAGACGGTGGCGACCGGGCCACAGCAGGCCGTGCTGGCCTGGTGTCAGGGCGCGGTCTATCAGGCCAACCCGGCGCAAGGGCTTGAATGGGCCGAAAGCCTGCTGGACGTCTTGTCGCGCCAAGCCGCCAGTCCGCAGTCGTCCACCCTGCCGCCGCCGCCCGATCAGGCGGCTGGCGTCGCGACCCTGCTGAAAATCGGCAGCGATCTGCAGCGCGTGCAGTCTGGCGCGCCCCCGCTTTATCTGCCGCAAAAATTGTCGGCTCTGACCGCACTCGCCCAGCGCATCGCACCGCTGAAAATGGCTGATGCCCTGGACGGCTGGCGCCAGAAACAACGGCTGGCCGGGTTTCCTTTGAATCAGGCACTCGCCAGCGACGCACTGCTCCTAGAATTTGCCCAGCTTTTCTCCCAAGGAGATTGATTCATGGCTACCGCCCCCCGCGCCGCAAGCGCTGCCGCCAACAAGCCCCGCGTTCTTCAGCTGGCCATCAAGGAGAAACCGGCGCTGTATGCCTCGTACATATCCTTCTTCCCCGAGGGCGGCATTTTTGTGCCCACGCCGCACGAATACCGGCTGGGGGAGGGCGTCTATCTGCTGCTCACCATTGTGGACGACCCGCAGCGCTATCCGGTCGAAGGCAAAGTCGCCTGGATCAACCCGGCCAATGCCGCCAACCACCGCCCGCAGGGCATCGGCGTGCGTTTTCCCGCCGACGACAAGGCGCGGCACCTGAAGGTGAAAATCGAAGAAGCGCTGGGCGCCGCCGAGGCCAGTGGCAAGCCGACCAACACCATTTGATGTCGTCTGGAATACCGCTGAAATGACCGCCGCACTGACCGATTCCCACTGCCACCTGGCCTATCCGGGCCTGGAAGAACGCCTCGACGACGTGCTTGCGCACATGCACGACAAAGGCGTGACGCGGGCGCTCAACATCTGCACCACGCTCGAAGAATTCGACGCGGTGCACGCCATCGCGCTGCGTTACCCCGGGGTGTGGGCTTCTGTGGGGGTGCACCCCGATAACGAAGGCGTGCGCGAGCCCGCGGTTGAAGACCTCGCGCGCCTGGCCCAATTGCCGCGCGTGGTCGGCATAGGCGAAACCGGGCTCGACTATTTCCGCCTGGGCGAGCGCACCGTGGCCGATATGGAATGGCAGCGCGAGCGCTTTCGGGTGCATATTCGTGCCGCCTTGCAGCTCGACAAACCGCTGATCATTCACACCCGCGCCAGCGCCGAAGACACGCTCGCCATTCTGGCCGGGGAAGGGCAGGGACGTGCGCGGGGCGTGATGCATTGCTTCACCGAAAACTGGGATGTCGCGCAGCGCGCCCTCGATCTGGGCTTCTACATATCCATCGCGGGCATCGTCACTTTCAAGAACGCCCAGGCGCTGCGCGATGTGGCCGTGCAAATTCCGGCCGACCGCCTGCTGATCGAAACCGACAGCCCGTATCTGGCCCCCATGCCGCATCGTGGCAAGACCAATGAGCCGGCCTATGTGAGTTACGTCGCCGACTATCTGGCCGAATTGCGCGGCGTGGATCGGGACGCGTTGGCAGAACAGACCAGCGATAACTTCTCTCGGTTATTTCTTCAATAAATCATTGAGTTGAGAATAATAGTTAAGGTGGTTTATGAATAGAGGCCGACGCCAGTTTCTCCAATCATCCGCCGTGGCGGCGCTGCTCGCGGGCTCGGGTGGGTGGGCTTACGCCGGGGCTTACACCGACTTTTTCCGCGCCGTCAATATCGACGACGTGGGTGCCGTGCGTAGTCTGCTGGCGCAGGGTTTCGACCCGAACGCGGTGGACAGCAAAGGCAATTCGGCGCTGTATCTGGCGCTGCGCTACAACTCGCTCAAGGTCGCCAAGGTATTGATCGATGATCCGCATATTCATCTCAATTACCTGACCCCGTCCGACGAAAATGCATTGATGATCGCCAGCCTTCAGGGCGATCTCGACATCGTCAAACTCATGGTCGAGAAAGGCGCGGAAATCAACAAACCGGGCTGGACGCCGTTGTCCTATGCCGCCACCCGGGGGCGCACCGAAATCGTCAAGTATCTGCTCGAACATTCCGCCTACATAGACGCCGCCGCGCCCAACGGCTCCACGCCGCTGATGATGGCCGCGTATTTTGGCTATGACAGCACGGTCAAGCTGCTGCTCGAAGAAGGCGCCGATCCGAAGCTCAAAAATGCCATGGGTTTCACCGCGCTGACCTTGGCGACCAAAATGAACCACAAGGACATCGCCAACATGATCGCCAAAGCGCTGGGCAAGGATAGACCGCAGGGTTCCTGGTAAGCGCGCCATTCCTGCCCCTTGGCCGGGTGTCATTATGAGAACATATGTGCATTATGTTAAGTATGCAACATAACTGCACATCGAGAGATTGACGGCGGCCCCTCTCGAAGCCGCCGCCGGTAGAAACCTGTTTCAGTCCGCGTTGCGCACGCAGTCCACGAAATAGCGTTTGTTTCCGCTGGCGTCGGTTTCGGTCACCAGTCCATGCACGTCGGTGGCAAATCCCGGAAAGCGCAGGTTGAAATCGCGGGCGAATTTCAGATAGCGCATGATGGGCGCGTTGAAGCGCTCGCCCGGAATGAGCAGCGGAATGCCCGGTGGGTACGGCGTGACCAGCGCTGCGGTGATGCGGCCTTCGAGCTGGTCGATCTCCACCCGCTCGATGTCGCGGTGCGCCATCTTGGCGTAGGCGTCAGTCGGCGTCATGGCCGGCTGCAGATCGGAGAGATACATCTCGGTGGTCAGGCGGGCCACGTCCTGCTCACGATAGGCTTCGTGGATCTGCTGACACAGATCGCGCAGACCGATGCGCTCGTAGCGCGCGTTCTGCGCCACGAACTCAGGCAGGATGCGCCACAGCGGCTGGTTGCGGTCGTAGTCGTCCTTGAACTGTTGCAGCGCCGTGACCAGGGTGTTCCACCGGCCTTTGGTGATGCCGATGGTGAACATGATGAAAAAGCTGTAGAGCCCGGTCTTTTCGACGATCACGCCATGCTCTGCCAGGAACCGGGTGACGATGGCGGCCGGGATGCCTGTGGCGTCGAAATCGCCGTTGATGTTCAGCCCCGGTGTGACGATGGTCGACTTGATGGGATCGAGCATATTGAAGCCGTCGGCCACGGCGCCGAAGCCGTGCCAGTCATCGGTGGCGTGCAGCAGCCAGTCGTCGCGCTCGCCGGTGCCCTCTTCCGCCAAGCCGTTCGGCCCCCAGACCTTGAACCACCAGTCCTGTCCGTAATCGGCGTCGACCTTGCGCATGGCGCGGCGGAAGTTCATGGCCTCCAGAATGCTTTCTTCGACCAGCGCAGTGCCGCCCGGCGGCTCCATCATGGCGGCGGCTACATCGCACGAGGCGATGATGGCGTACTGCGGCGAGGTGGAGCTGTGCATCAGATACGCCTCGTTGAAGCGGTGGAAATCAAGCTGCTGGTTTTGCGCGTTCTGCACCAAAATCTGCGATGCCTGGCTCAGTCCGGCGAGCAACTTGTGCGTGGACTGGGTGGCAAACACCATGGCCTCTTTTGTGCGTTCGCGGTCGGGGCCGATGGCATGCATGCCGCGATAAAAGTCGTGGAAGCAGGCGTGCGGCAACCAGGCTTCGTCGAAATGCAGGGTGTCGATGTGGCCGTCGAGCATCTGCTTGATGGCATCGACGTTGTAGAGCACGCCGTCGTAGGTGGACTGGGTGATGGTGAGCACCCGCGGCTTGACCTTGCCGACGAGATGTCGCGTGAGCGGATTCTCGGCAATCTTGCGGGCGATGTTGTCGGGGTGGAATTCGGCCAGCGGAATCGGCCCGATGATGCCGTAATGATTGCGCGTGGGGGTGAGGAACACCGGCAGCGCGCCAGTCATGATGATGGCGTGCAGAATGGATTTGTGGCAGTTGCGATCCACCACCACCACGTCGCCCGGCGCCACGGTAGAGTGCCACACCATCTTGTTCGAGGTGGAAGTGCCGTTGGTGACGAAAAACAGGTGATCGGCGTGGAAGATGCGCGCCGCGTTGCGCTCGCTCGCCGCCACCGGGCCGGTGTGGTCGAGCAACTGGCCAAGCTCATCCACCGAGTTGCACACGTCCGCGCGCAACAGGTTTTCGCCAAAGAACTGGTGGAACATCTGCCCCACCGGGCTCTTCAGAAACGCCACCCCGCCGGAATGCCCGGGGCAATGCCAGGAGTAGGAACCATCGGCGGCGTAGCCGACCAGGGCGCGAAAGAACGGCGGCGCCAGCGAATCCATATAAGAACGCGCCTCGCGGATGATGTGCCGGGCGACAAACTCCGGTGTGTCCTCGAACATGTGGATGAAGCCGTGCAGCTCGCGCAGGATGTCATTCGGAATATGCCCCGAGGTGCGCGTTTCGCCGTAGAGGTAGATGGGAATCTCGGCGTTGCGAAAGCGGATCTCCTCAATGAAGGCGCGCAGGTTGT
>NZ_JBYCKI010000084.1:0-4731 GCF_057473305.1 Thiomonas sp. TH-17 | reverse complement strand
CGTCGATTCATTGAATGTCGGCGCGATACCGTCGCTGTAGTGCATACCCAGCCAGCGCCACAGCTGTGCGTCGGTGAGCGGCACCTTGTCCGGCAGCGGGCAGGTATTCGCGCCGCCTGCGCCGGTGCGGATCGAGTCACTGGATGTCAGCGCCGGCAGCGATCCGCGCGCGGCGCTCGACGCTCTGATCGCCGAGCAGTCCGCCCGTCCGTTCGATCGCCTGACACCCCCGCTGCTGCGCGCCTGGCTGGTGAAGCTGGCACCGAAGGAACACGCGCTGGTGATGGTAGCCCACCACATCGTGATGGATGGATGGTCGATCAGCGTGTTCCTGCGCGAGCTGGCGTCCGGCTACAACGCCTTCCGGCGAGGCGATGAACCGTCCTGGCCACCTGCCGATGCATGGCGGCGGTTCGTGCTGGATGAGCGCGCGCGCCACGATGGCGCGGACGGGCAGGCCTCGCTGGACTGGTGGCTGACGCTGTACCGCACGCTGCCCGATCCGCTGGCGCTGCCGCTGGACCATCCGCGTGGGCGCCATGCCGGGTTCCGCGGCGCCACCTTCGCTGGCTGCCTCGACATTACGCTGGCCAGCACTCTGCGCGATGCCGCGCGGGCACAGCGGGTGACCCTGTTCGCATTGTTGCTCGGCGGCTTCTACGCGCTGCTGCAGCGGCTGTCTGGCCAGAACGACCTGGTCTGCGGCATCCCGTTCGCCGGCCAGGCCGTGAGCCGGTTCGGCCAGACCATGGGCGACAGCGACAACACCTTGCCGCTGCGCATGGCGGTGGACCCGGACCAGTCGTTCGGCGCGCTGGTCAAGCGCGTGCAGGCCACCGTGCTGGATGCGGGCGAGCATCAGGACGTGTCGCTGATGCGCATCGCACAGTCGCTCGCGCTGCCGCGCGATAGCGGGCGGACGCCGCTGACCGACGTGCTGTTCAACTTCAATCCGGCGGTGGCGGACACGCAGTGGGACGGCGTCGTGGTGACGCATGGTGACCTGCCCAAGCGCTACATGAACTGGGACATCGAGTTCCACTTCACCGAGCATGAGGGGCGCCTGGACTTCCTGTTCCACTACAACCCCGAGCTGTTCGACGCGGCCACGATCGAACGCTGGAGTGGCTACCTGCGTGAGATCCTGCGCCAGGGCGCGGCGGCGCCCGCGCAGCCGGTCGGCGACTACACGCTGATGAGCGCCGACGAACGGCGCCAGGTGCTGAACACCTGGAACGACACCGCAATGCCGCAGGATCGACAGCAGTCGCTGGTCGACCTGATCACTGCGAGCATGCGCGACTACCCGTCTCGAACGGCAGTCAGCAGCGGCGGCGGCGATTCACTGGACTACGCCGGCCTCGACGCCGCCTCGCGTGCGCTGGCGCTGGCGCTGGCGCGGCGCGGCATCGGTCGCGGCGATTATGTTGGCGTGTGCGTGCCGCGCACCGTGGACATGCTGGTGGCGGTGCTGGGCGTGCTGCGCAGCGGCGCGGCCTACGTGCCGCTGGATCCGGAGTTCCCACCCGAGCGGCTGCGCTACATGGCGGACAAGGCCGCTGTCCGCTCGATCCTTTGCGGACCGGCCGCGGCCGTCCCGGAGGTGCTGCGGCTGGGGGCACAACTGCTGGAAGTGACGCAGTTGATGCGCGAGCCGGACGCCGGGGGCGAACTGCCGGCGGTCCACGGCGACGATCAGGCATACGTGCTCTTCACATCCGGCTCGACCGGACAGCCGAAGGGCGTGCGCATCCTGCACCGGAACCTGGTGAATTTTCTGCGTTCGATGCAGCGCGACCCCGGTTTCGGTGCCGACGACGTGCTTTGCGCAGTCACCACGCTTTCGTTCGACATCGCCGGTCTGGAGATGTACCTGCCGCTGATCTGCGGCGGCCATGTGGTGGTGGCGACCGAGGCCGATCACCGTGATCCGCGCGCCTTGTGCGAACTGATCGAACGCACGCGTTGCACGGTTCTGCAAACCACACCGTCGCTACTCAAGCTGGTCGAGGAGATCGGCCACGACAGCGTTTTCGCCGGGCTGCGCCTGCTGGTCGGCGGCGAGGCACTGCCGCGAGCGCTGGCACGCTCGCTGGTGACGCGCTGCCGCGGCATGTGGAACCTGTACGGCCCCACCGAGACCACGATCTGGTCCACGGTGGCACCGATTGACGCCGGCGTGGAGGTGGTGCCACTCGGCCGGCCGATCGCCAACACGCGCATCTACGTGCTTGACCGCCGCGGCCAGCCGGTGCCGCCAGGGGTGATCGGGGAGATCGTGATCGCCGGCGACGGCGTGGCTGATGGCTACCTCGGCGAGCCGGAGCTGACCGCGCAGCGCTTCGTGCCCGAGCCCTTCCACGCTGGTGGCGGGCGCATGTACCGCACCGGTGATCTGGGCAGTTGGCATGACGGCATGCTGTATTTCCACGGCCGTGTCGATCATCAGATCAAGATTCGCGGCTTCCGTATCGAGCCCGGAGACATCGAGTCCGCCGCAGGCTCCCATGCCGCCGTGCGCGAATGCGTCGTGGTGGCACGCATGTTCGGTGATAACGATACGCGGCTGGTGCTGTATGCCGTGGCCGACGGCCCCAGGGGCGAGATCACCCAGTCCCTGCGCGCGCATCTCCGCGGACAGCTTCCTGGCTACATGCAGCCGCAACACATTGAACTGCTCGAAGCACTGCCGAAGACGCCCAATGGCAAGATCGACCGGGCATCCCTGCCCATGCCCGCGGCGACCGCAGCGACGTCGGACACCGAAGCCGCCGCCCTGCCTGCATCACAGCAGCCCGTGGTGGCGGCCGCGCCGTTGTCCGACCCACGCGAGGCCTATCTTGCCGCGATCTGGAGCGAGCTGGTTGGTATTGCGGACGTTCGCGGCAGCGACAATTTCTTCGACATCGGCGGACATTCGCTGCTGGCCGTTGAATTCGCTGCCCGCGTGCAACGCGAAACCAAGGTGAGGCTGAACCTTTTGAATGTTGCCACCGAGACGCTGTCGTCACTGGCCACGCTGTTGCCACCCATTCCACATGCCGCAACCGGCGACTCCAGGCCTGCATCCTTGCTGACCCGTTTGCGTCGCATGCTGGGAGCCCCAAGACATGGCTGAGCTTGCAGGAGTGCATCGCGCATGCTGATGCTGGCCATCGCGCTGTTCTGGGGCAGTGCCGCGCTGATCATCTACACCTACGCCGGCTATCCCGCCTGGGTCTGGCTGCAGGCGCGCTGCTGCGAACGCCGCGTATCGAAGCGCAACATCGCACCCAGCGTAAGCGTGGTGCTCGCTGTCCACAACGGTGCACACGAGATCCAGGCCAAGCTGACGAATCTCGCAAGCCTGGACTATCCAGGTGAGCAGATGGAGATCATCGTCGCCTGTGATGGCAGCGAGGACGATACCGCCACGCTGGCCCGGCACGCCGGAGACAAACGTGTGCGCGTCCTCGAGTTTCCTGCCCGCAGGGGCAAGGCGGCCTGCCTCAACGATGCCGTCGCGATGGCCACGGGCGAGGTGCTGCTGATGACGGATGTGCGCCAGAAGTTCGATCCTCCCGCACTGCGTGCTCTCGTCGCCAATCTCGCCGACGAGACGGTGGGCGCGGTCAGTGGCGAGCTTCAGTTCCGCGATGCGCAAAGCGGCTTCGCCAAAGGCGTCGATGCCTACTGGCGCTACGAGAAGCTGATCCGGCAGGCGGAAAGCCGGTCTGGGTCCACGATCGGCGTGACCGGCGCCATTTATGCCATGCGCCGCAGCCTGTTCCTGCCCATACCCGAGGGCACCGTGCTCGATGATGTGCTGATTCCCATGCAGGTGGCACGCGCAGGCAAACGCGTGGTGTTCGAACCGAATGCAGTCGCTTGGGATCGCCCTTCGCAGCAACCTGCCGAAGAGCGGCGACGCAAAGTGCGCACGCTGGCCGGCAACTACCAGCTCGTGCAGCTGGCGTCATGGCTCATCGCGCCGTGGAGCAATCCACTCTGGTTGCGCTTTCTCAGCCATAAACTGTTGCGCCTGCTGGCACCCTGGATGCTGCTGTTGCTGGTTCTGACGGCCGCGCTGCTGGCCCGGCACGATGGGGTCTACGCCATCAGTCTGGCGCTGCTGCTCGCCGGCGTGCTTCTTGCCGTGGCTGGACGCCTGCTGCCTGCGATCGGCCGCTGGCTTCCTGCCCGCCTTGCCGTAGCGTTCTTTTACATGAACCTGTTTGCGGCGCAGGCACTTATCGCATTCATAGGCAAAAGGAGATTGCACCTGTGGTGATGCGTGCGGATGAAACGGACGGCCGTGTTGGCATCCGGTCGCGCCTGGGCGAGTGGTCCTATTCGTCGGGCATGTTGTGGCCGATGCAGCGGCTCTGTGCGCCACTGAGAAGGAACCTGCGCATCCTTGCCTATCACAGGGTTCTGGATGTGCCTGACCCGGCGCGTTTCGATTTCGATCTCGAACTGGTGAGCACATCGCCGTCGCTCTTCCGCGAACAGATGAGGCTGCTCAAGCAGCGGTTCCATCCAGTCAGCTTGGGGGGTGTCGTCACCGCGATCCGTGAAGGCCGGGCATTGCCGCCTAATTCCGTGGCAGTGACTTTCGACGATGGCTACAGCGACAATTACCACATGGCCTTTCCTATCCTGCGCGAAGTCGGTGTGCCGGCTACGTTTTTCGTATCGACCGGTCATGTTGGCAGTGGCCTGCCGTTTGCCTACGACTGGCTTGTGCATATG
>NZ_JBYCKI010000083.1:0-21045 GCF_057473305.1 Thiomonas sp. TH-17 | reverse complement strand
TTGAGGTCAACGCCCGATCGCCCCAGTCGCCGCGCCCCCGCCAGCAGCCACGCGAGCCGGTGCGCGGCATGAGCGTAGGGCAGACCTTCCGGGCGGACGTTGGAGATGCAGTTGCGCTGGGCGTCGCTCAGGCCGGGGCGCGGGCCGTGGGTGAGGTAGAGACCGAGGCTATCGGGCGAGCTCAGACCGGGGCGCTCGCCGATGCACACCACCACCTGCGCGGCGCGCAACAGCGCGCCGATCTCGTCGCCCAGCGCCACGCGGGCCTGGCTGGCCAGTACCAACGGCCCCACGCGCCACTCGGGCGGCAGGCGCTTGTGGGTTTCGGCGATCAAGGGCACGGCATGCGTTTGCGCGGCGCGAGCGGAAAGGCCGTCGGCGATGACGAACACCACCTCGCTTGCGTCGGCCCGCAGCTCAGCGAGCCAAGCGCGGCTGGCGGGATCGAGCTGGCGGCCGAGGTCGGGCCGACGCAGGTAGGTGGCGCGGTCAGCGGCCGCGCTGTGTACCCGCAGCGGAGCGGCGAGGCCCGCAGCATGCGCGGCGGCTTCAATCGCGTCGAGGTCGAGAGGGGTGTGCACGGCATCGCGCGCCTGGGCGTGGGCCAGGCCGAATTCCAGCAGCGCCGCCGTGGGCAGGCTCGCGCCGCTGCGGCCCAGCGCGATGCGGGCTCGGGTGTAGCGGCGCAGATGCGCCCAGGGATCGGCACCGCTGTCGGGCAAGACACCGCCATCGGCCGACGACGCGGATGCCGCGGACGTGGGGGTCTCGGTTGTGGGAGTCGCGGGTGTCGCGCGAGTCACCATTGTTCGGCAAACTCCAGCAGGGGTTGGCGCTCGCGCGGCGGGCTCAGCCGCCCGCTTTCGTCGGCCAGGCCGATGCGCTGCAACCAGGCTTCGAACTCAGGCGCGCGGCGCTTGCCGAGCGCCTGACGCACATAAAGCGCATCGTGGAACGAAGTGCTCTGGTAATTCAGCATGATGTCGTCCGCCCCCGGCACACCCATGATGAAGTGCACCCCGGCCACCCCCAGCAGGGTGAGCAGGGTGTCCATATCGTCTTGGTCAGCCTCGGCGTGGTTGGTGTAGCAGATGTCGCAGCCCATGGGCAGGCCGAGCAGTTTGCCGCAGAAGTGGTCTTCGAGACCGGCGCGGATGATCTGTTTGCCGTCATACAAATACTCCGGGCCGATGAAGCCGACCACGGTGTTGACCAGCAGCGGGCGGAATTCGCGCGCCACGGCGTAGGCGCGGGCTTCGAGCGTCTGCTGGTCCACGCCGTGGTGCGCATTGGCCGAAAGCGCGCTGCCCTGCCCGGTCTCGAAATACATGAGGTTGTCGCCCACGGTGCCGCGGTTCAGGCTGAGCGCGGCGGCGTGCGCCTCGCTCAGTATGGCCAAATCGATGCCAAAGCTGGCGTTGGCTTTTTGCGTGCCGGCCACCGACTGGAACACCAGATCGACCGGCGCGCCCTGCTCGACAAGAAGCAGGGTGTTGGTGACATGGGTGAGCACGCAACTCTGGGTGGGCACGTCGTAGCGCAGGCGCAGATCATCGATCAGGCGCAGCAGCGCGCCAATGGTCGACAAGCTGTCGGACGCGGGATTGACGCCGATGACCGCATCCCCGCTGCCGTACATCAGGCCGTCGATGATGGACGCGGCAATGCCCGCCGGGTCGTCAGTGGGATGGTTGGGCTGCAGCCGCACGGCCATGCGCCCCGGCAAGCCCAGGGTGTTGCGAAAACGGCTGATGACGCGGCATTTCTGCGCCACCAGAATCAGGTCCTGATTGCGCATGAGCTTGCTCACCGCCGCCGCCATTTCCGGGGTGAGGCCGGGGGCGAGACGGGCCAGCGCCTCGGTGTCGGCGGCGTCAGACAACAGCCAGTCGCGGAAGTCGCCCACGGTGAGATGCGCGACCGGGGCGAAGGCGGCTGCGTCGTGGCCATCGACGATCAGCCGGGTAACTTCGTCGTCCTCGTAAGGCACCACCGCCTCGTTCAGAAACCGCCCCAGCGGCACCTCGGCCAGCGCCAGGCGCGCGGCCATGCGCTCCTCTGCGCTGCGCGCGGCAACGCCCGCCAATTCGTCGCCGGAACGCAGCGGCGTGGCCCGCGCCAGCAGGGTCTTGAGATCGGCAAAGACATGGCGCACGGCGCCGATGGTGTGGGTGTAGGGCATGGGGTCTGTCTCGCAATCGAGGCGAGCATAGCGCTCGTGGCGAGCGTCGTCAGCCCGCTGCGACAGGCAGATTCCCTACGCCAGACAGGGTGAAACATTCACTTACTTTGCGGCCACGCCACCCTTTTATCTTGCGCTTCTCACTTCCCGAAGGAGAACAAGATGCAACGCCGTGAATTTGTCGCAAGCTCTCTGGCCGCAGCCGCCGCCGCTGTGTCGCTGCCCACTGTCGCGCAAGCGGCGCAGGCGGGTAGCGATCTGAAAAACGTGGTTTTCACGCAGGATGACCCGGGTCACTGGAAGGATGTGGAGGCGCTGCATGTGCCCATCCTCGAAGTCAAGGGCGACATGCTGCATGTGCGCACCCCTCACCCGATGACCAAGCCGCATTTCATCGTCAGCCATACGGTGGTGCTGGGAGATGGCGCTTTTCTGAGCCGCAAGACTTTCGACTGGCATGACCAGCCGGTATCGGTGCACAAACTGCCCGCGGGCTACAAAGGCAAATTACAGGTGACCAGCACCTGCAATCTGCACGACTGGTGGCTGAAAGATCTCACCGTGTAGTACCGACGGCAGGAGTGTCTCAGGGTGGGTTCAGCGCCGTTCCCAGCGGCCGCCCTGACCATGCCAACCGCCGCCTTGCTGCACCCAGCGATGCGGCACCCAGCGGTAGCCGGGGCGTGGCGCGTGCCAGTAGCCCCGGTTCCACGCGTAGCGACCGTTTGTCCAGCCCCAATAGCCGGTGATCCACACCGCTCCAGGGTAGGGCGCCACACCGACCGCCTCGTACTGCGGGGCGGGAGGCGGCACGTTGACCACGTCATACGCAGGCGCGCCGTAGCCATATTGCGGTGGCACGGGCGCCACCACGCAACCACCCAAACCCAGCGCGGCAACAGCAGGCAAGATCAGGGCCGCGAGGCGGCGCTTCGGGGTGTTGAGTGCAGCGGGAATGAGCGGCTGAGACATGGCAAGGACCTCGTGTGTTGTGGGTGCATGTGCTGAAGTAACGCGCAGCGCTGCGAAACCGCGACAGGCGATCACGCCTTTCTCGCACGAATAGGGTGAACAGACCTTAATCCGACGGCCAGCGCACCCCACGGCGGGCAGCCATGTCCTGGCCCATAGCCGAGATTTGGGCGGCGTTCATGCGCGCTTGGGCAGCCGGAAAAATCTGCGTGTTTTCGATGGCAATATGCGCAGCGTGCAGGGCGCTGAAGCGTTGCGCCGCATCGGCGATGGGCGCCGACGCGGGCTGGGCTTGTGCGGCTTTCACCTGCAGCAGCCAGCCGCGCAGCTCGGCCCAGAGCACAGCCAGCGCGCGGTGATCGCTTTCAAGCGTCTCCAGCACCGCGTCGTCGCCGTCCCACTCTGCCAACGAAGCGCGCAGCACCGGAAACACGTGCAGCTCCTCGTCTTCATGATGCAGCGGCGCGGCTACATCGAAGTAGCGCAGCACTTTGTCGGCCGCCTGCTGCGCCTGCGCGTCCGTACCTTCTTGAGCACCCCCAGGGTCGGCACGCCGCCCCGCCCCCCGTGGGGAACAAGGAAACTTGGGGCGGCCCTGCGTTTCCTTGAGCGCCACATGATCGATCAGCCGCAGCAGCAGAGCGTCCATGCGGGTGATGCGGGCATGGCAGCCGCGCAGCAGCTCAAAGGGCTGGTCAAACCCGGCGGCGGTCAGATCGTCAGAAAGCAGCATCACCGCCGCATCACGATACGAAGGCCGGCGCACCCGGTGCGGCATCAAAGCCCAGCGCTGCCTTTTGCGCCCGCTCGGCATCGCGTTTTTCCATGCGCGCCGGGCCTTCGCCGGAGGGGTCGGCCTCGACCGCGTAAATCTGCGCATGAAACCCGATCACGCCCACACGGTGCGCCACGCTGACCAGCGTGGCGTCGGGCAGACGCTGCTGCAAGAGCGCGTACATGGCGCGTTCGGTCGGTGCATCGAGCGCGCTGGTGGCCTCGTCCATGAACAGCCAGTCCGGGGCGATGAGCAGGGCGCGGGCCACCGCCAGACGCTGCTGCTCGCCGGGCGAGAGGCGTTGCATCCAGGTATCCGTCTGCTCCAGCGCGGCTTCCAGATAGGGCACGCGGGCGAGTTGCAGCGCCTCGCTGATCTGCGCGGCACTGAAGTCGTCCGGGCTTTGCGGATAGGTGAGCGCCTGCTTGAGCGTGCCCAGCGGCAGATACGGCTTTTGCGGCAGGAACAGCGTGCGACCCGAAGGCGCGTGCGCGTGCGCGGTGTTGAGCGCATAGGGCCAGATGCCGGCCAGCCAGCGCACCAGCGTGCTCTTGCCGCTGCCCGACGGCCCGGTGAACAGGGTGTGCTGGCCGCGGCTGATGTGCTCGCCCGCGCATTGCAGCAGCGGCCGCCCGTCAGGCGCCAGCAGCAGCAGATCGCCCAGCGCCACCGACTCGCGCGCGCTGCGCAGCGGCACCACACCGGCCGACGTCATCGCAGCACTTGATGGCAAGCCTGATGACAAGCCTGAGGGAGCCGGGGTCGTGGGGCTTGGCGGATGGTTCTGCGCGTTTTGCATGGCCTCGACAAAGGTCTGCAAACGCTCGACGGTGGCGCGCCAGTCGGCAATGCTGGTGTACGCGCCGATGAACCAGGACAGCGCCCCCTGCACTTGGCCAAAGGCCTGCGCCGTCTGCGTCAGGCCGCCGAGTTGAATCTGCCCGGCAAAGTAACGCGGTGCGGCCACCAGGATGGGGAAGATGATGGCGAGCTGGCCGTAAAACGCGCTGTACCAGGTGAACAGCTTCTGCCGCTTCATGATGCCCCACCAGTTGCTCCACACATTGGCGAACCGGTCGCGGTGCCCGGCCAGCTCGCGCTGCTCGCCGTTGTAGAGCGCAATGCCTTCGTCATGTTCGCGGGTACGCGCCAGGCCAAAGCGGAAATCCGCCTCGTAGCGCTGCTGGTAGAAGTTGAGCCGGATCAGCGGCTTGCCCACCCAATGCGCCAGCACACTGCCCACACCGGCATACAGAATGGCGACCCACACCATGTAACCGGGAATGGTGATGCCGAACAAGGTGATCGCGCCCGACAGCATCCACAACATGACCAGAAAAGAGAACAACGTGACCAGCGAGGAGACGAAGCCGAAGAACAGATTCAGGCTGCCGTTGATAAAGCCGCCGATGTCATCTGCAATGCGCTGGTCCGGGTTGTCGGTGTTGCCCTGCCGCAGCGACATGCGGTAGTGCGTGCCACCGGCCAGCCAGTCTTTGAGAAACACCTCGGTCATCCAGCGTCGCCAGTTGATCTGCAGCATCTGCAAGAAGTACTGCGAATACACCGCCAGCGCGATGTAGAGGAAGGCATAGCCGGTGAAATACAGCAGCAGTTGCTTGAACGCGCCGAAATTCTTCGCTTGCAGGGCGTTGAAAAAATCGCCGTTCCACTGCGTGAGTTTCACATTCACCCAAACCAGCGCCAGATTCATCGCCAGCACCAGCAAAAGCAGACCCCAGCCCTTCTTCTTCTCTTCCGAAACCAAGTACGGTTTGGCGAGCGAATAGAAATGTTTGAGGGCGAAGCGATACGACTGCGGAGAGGCTTGAGGCGACATGAGGCAAACGGCTCCCGAAAACGCGAAAACTGCGGCATTGTGCCTGCGAGGGCGCGGCCGTTGTCTCAGTACGGACATGCCCCCTGCTGTCGCAGCCTAACGACGCCGCCTGAGGATCGGCTTAAATCCGCAGCCCGCCCGACCGTATGATGCCTACTCTCGAACGACCGTGCTTTTTCTCATGACCGACACCACCTTTTCCGCCGAACTTCAGACCGCCTTCGACGCCGCCGTCGCCCACTCCAAAACCCTCACCACCCGCCCCGACAACCAAACCCTGCTGCAACTCTACGGCCTGTACAAACAAGGCAGCGCGGGCGACGTTTCGGGCGAGCGCCCCGGCATGACCGATTTCGTCGCCCGCGCCAAATGGGACGCCTGGGCCGCCCGCAAAGGCACGCCCCGCGCCGAGGCCATGCAGGCCTATATCGCTCAGATCAGCGCCCTACCCTCCTGAGCGCCCCAGGGCCGGGCTGCGCCCAGTCCGCCCCCCATTGGGGTCAAGGAAACTTGGGGCGGCCCTACGTTTCCTTGAGAGCGCCTGCGCAGATTCACCAGCCCGAGGCGCTCAGGCGTTGCATCTAATTACATTCAAGTATTTAGATGTGGTTGACTTGAGTCAATCTCGCGGAACACTGCGCGCCCAGAATGTAGACATGACAAAACCCCTTCAGCGCTGTGCGCCAATTTGTCGCAATCGCCGCAAGGAAAAACACGGAGGTCGTCATGTCTCTCATCCTTTGTTCACAAAGCGTTTTTTCCCGCCAGTTCCTCACCCGGCAGCGTGAGTCTGCGCGCCGATTGAAATACAGCCTCGCAGCGTTGACCGGCTTGATCGGCTGTTTGGCGTGGGCGCCCAATGCGCAAGCCGTGCCCGCCTTTGCCCGCCAGACCGGGCAGAACTGCATCGCCTGCCACGTCGGCGGATTCGGCCCGCAGCTCACGCCTTTTGGCCGTGCGTTCAAGCTCGATGGCTACACCCTGAGCGACGGCAAAAAACACATTCCGCTGTCGGCCATGCTGGTGGCTTCGTACACCCACCAGTCGCAGGACTACAGCAACAACAACTACATCGGCCCGCCGCCCGCAGGATTCAGCGCCAACGACAATTTCACGGCATTGCAGCAGGCATCCCTCTTTTTGGCGGGTCGCATCACCGACCACCTGGGCATGTTGGGGCAGGCCACCTATTCCGACCCGGGTTCGCAAAATCTGGCCTGGGACAACACGGAGCTGCGCTACGCCCACTCCTTCGCACTCGGCTCCGCCAGCGGCCTGTTCGGCATGAGTCTGAACAACAACCCCACCCTGTCAGACGTGTGGAACACCACACCCGCTTGGCAATACAGCTATATGGCGCCGCCATTTGGCAACAGCGGTCCGCCAGTATCCCCCGTCATCTACAACCTGGGGCAGAGTGTCGTGGGCGCCACGGCGTACACGATGATTGACAACAGCTGGTATGCAGAGGCTGGGGCCTATCACAACCTTTCGACTTACTGGGCCAATGCGCTGCATGCGGGAAACGCCTCCCTGCAAGGCGAAGCGCCCTACTGGCGGCTGTGGTACTCCAAAACCGTCGGCCCCCATGTATTCGAGGCTGGCCTGCTGGGCTTTGATGCCCGCATCAACACCAGCGGTCTGCCCGGACTGCCCACAGACAACTATCACGACATCGGTCTGGACGCGACCTATCAATTCCTCAATGGCGGCCCGAACATCATCACCGCAAACGCCATTTATATGCACGAACGCCAGAACCTGAACCAAGCGCTCATGCAAGGCAACGCGAGCAACGGCAGCAACACGCTGAACGCTGCCAATCTGAACGTGGCCTACTGGCTTGACAATACCTATGGGGCAACGCTTGGACTGTTTGACACCACAGGCTCCTCCGATGCCGCGGTTTATGGCAACGGCTATAGCTCGCGCACCAACAGCCCGAATACCAACGGCGCCATTTTTGAAATCGACTGGAATCCGTTTGGCAAGAGTTGGGTCAACCCCGAGAAAAATCTGCGGATCGGTTTGCAGTACACCCTGTACAACAAATATCTCGGGGCCAAAACTAATTTTGACGGGGCCGGCACCAACGTAAGCGCTATGAATACTCTGTATCTCTATCTGTGGACTGCGATCTGATCGGCGAAGTGAGCTGGCGCAAAGCCGATGCGCCCCGCGAACCGCGGAGCGCATCCATGTTTGATCGCGGCCCGGCTGCTTGACACCCCGCCCCGTTATCGTTTGTCACGATTTCATCATCTGATCCAGCGCAGAACGTCCTATGCTTTTCGCATTGATCATTCGGCTTACGCAAGGAGGTTTTCCATGACAAACGCCAACGCATTCATCCATTTCGCCCAGGCCTTCCACCACGGTGAGGCCGAGCAGCACAGTTATGTCGTGGCCGTCGGCGACCGCGCAGTCGTCGAGGCGCTGGCCAAGGCAGAGCACACGCGGCTGCGAGGGGCTTACGGCGTGGCCGTTTACCGCACCGAGCCGAATATCGCCACGCAAGACAACTTCCGTCTGGTCGGCTACCTCTCGTCCGACATGGGCGAGAAGTGGACTTGCAGTCAGCCCGACGAAGCACAGGCGGCCTGAGCCGCGCTGAGGTTCACTGCACCATGCCCAGCCAGCGCGGAAACGCCAGGCTGATCGCCGGGATGTAGGTCACCAGGCCGAGGAACACCAGCATGGTCAGCAGCCAGGGCCACACGGCGACGGTGAGTTCGGTGATGCCCATCTTGGCGATGCCGCTGGCGACATAGAGGTTCAGCCCCACAGGCGGGGTGAGCATGCCGATTTCCATGTTCACCACCATGATGATGCCGAAGTGAATCGGATCAATGCCCAGGTGCGCGGCGACCGGAAACAGAATCGGCGCAAGAATCAGCACGATGCTCGACGGCTCCATCACATTGCCCGCCACCAGCAGCAGCAGATTGACCAGCAGCAGAAACACCACCGGCCCCAGACCCGCGTCGATCATCCACTGCGCCATGCTCTGCGGCACCTGCTCGGAGGTCATCAAAAACGAAAACAGCACCGCGTTGGTGATGATGTAGAGCAGCATCGCGCTCATATTGGCCGAAGCCAGCAGCACGCGCGGCACGTCGCGCAGCCGCAGGTCTTTGTAAACGAACACGGCGATGATGAAGGCATACACCGCGCTCATCGCCGCTGCTTCGGTGGGGGTGAACAGGCCGGAGTAAATGCCGCCCAGCACGATGACGATCAGCATCAGCCCCCAGATGCTGTCACGCAGCGCCTTGGCGCGCTGCGCCCAAGTGGCGCGAGGCATGCGCGGATACCCGCCGCGCCAAGCCCGCCACCAGGTCGTCGTGCCCAGCATGGCCGCGAGAATCAACCCCGGCACCACTCCCGCCATGAACAGCGCCCCTATCGACGAGTTGGTCGAGACCGCGTACATCACCATCACGATGGACGGCGGAATGAGAATGCCCAGAGCGCCCGACGAAGTGATGGCGCCAGCCCCGAAGCGCGGCGGGAAACCGGCCTTGACCATCGCGGGCAAGAGGATGGAGCCAATGGCCACCACCGTCGCCGGGCTGGAGCCCGACACCGCGGCGAACAGCGCGCAGGCCATCACCCCGGCCATGGCCAGGCCGCCGTGCCAGTGGCCGATCATGCTGGTGGCAAACACGATCATGCGACGCGCCACGCCGCCATGGGTGAGAAAGTTGCCGGCCAGAATAAAGAACGGAATCGCCATGATTTCGAACTTCTCGATGCCGGTGAACAGCTTGAGCGCCACCGCCTGAATCGGCACATCGGTCAAGGTGAACAAAAAGCCCAGCACCGTCAGCCCGAGGGCGATTGAAACCGGCATGCCCGTGAGCATCAGTGCGATGAGAAGGGCAAAGATGATGAGCGCGTTCATTGCGCACCCCCTTGCGGATAGCGCGGATGCATGCCGTCGCCATGAGGATCGTTGGGCAGCGGTTCATCGAGTCCCTCCACCTGTCCCGGATCGTGATGCGGCAATTCGCCATCGCGCTGAAAACGCCAGGCCACTTGCAGGAAGCGGTAGCACATCAGCCCAGAGCCCAGCGGAATGGCGAGATAAACCATCCAGGCCGGCCACTCCAGATCGGGCGTGGTCTGCTCGGTCTGGCTGAGATGCCAGACGAAGTTGGCGCCAAACGCGGCAATCACCCCGGTAAACAGCGCCCCGGCGAGCAGGCCGAACAGAATCACCGGCTTGCGGCGCGGCGGTGAAAGACGATTCACCAGCACATCGACCCCGACGTGGATGCCGGTGCGCACCCCGTAGGCCGCGCCGAATTTGGCCATCCACACGAACATGAAAATGGTCAGCTCCTGCGCCCAGCTCAGGTTGAGCGAGAGCAACCAGTCCTGCAGGCCAGGAATGGCGAATCCGGCGAGATAGCGATGCACGACAGCGACAAAAATGATCAACGTCGCCGCCGCCATGAGCAGCGCAATCAGCGTCTCCTCAAGGCGATCGAGCAGGCGGTTGAACAGTGAGAAGGCGTTCATGGCGGCGGCCTCGGGGCGTATGTCAAAAGCAAAACTGCCCGAGCCTTGCGGCTTGGGCAGTGGAGGGGGCAAGTGGCCCTTACAAAGAAAGCGAAAGCGGGCCTTACAGCTTGGCGGGATCGAAGCCCGTGGCCTTGAATACCTCGTCCATCAGCGCCTTGGGCACGCGCGACTGCGCCTGCTTGTAAACCGGCGCCATCGCCTTTTTCCACGCCAGACGCTCTGCCGGGGTGAGCGCGATCACCTGGCACTTGCCCGACTTGCGCACCGCTTCCGTGGCGTCTTCGTTGTCTTTCTTCGCCACGGAGTTGGCGAATTCGGTCGACTCCACCATGGCCTGATCGAGAATCTTGCGAATATCGGGCGGCAGGCCGTCCCAGAACTTCTTGTTCACGATCACCGCATAGCCCAGATAGCCGTGGCGGGTCTGGGTCATGTATTTCTGCACCTCAAAGAACTTCTGGGTGTAAAAGTTGGACGGCGGGTTCTCGGTGCCGTCCACCACGCCGGTCTGCAGCGCCTGGTACACCTCCGAGAACGCCATCACCTGAGGAATGGCGCCGATGGCCCGCATTTCCATGTCGAGAATCTTGCTCGACTGGATGCGCATTTTCAGCCCCTTGGCATCCGCCGGGGTTTTCAGCGGCTTGTTGGCGCTCATGTCCTTGAAGCCATTGTCCCAATAGGCCAGGCCGAGAATGCCCTTGGAGTCGAGCTTGCCCAGCAATTCCTTGCCGATCGGGCCTTGCGTGATTTTGTGCAGCTGCTCGTAGTCGTCGAAGATATACGGCAGATCGAACAGCTCGAACTCCTTGGCGCCCAGCGGGCCGAACTTGGCCAGCGACGGTGCCAGCATCTGCACCGAGCCGAGCTGCAGCGCCTCGACCTCTTCCTTGTCTTTGTAGAGCTGGCTGTTGGGATAAACCTCCACCTTCACCCGGCCCTGCGTGCGCTCTTCGGCGAGTTTTTTGAAATGCTCGGCCGCTGCCCCCTTGGGCGTGTTGGGCGCCACCACATGGCTGAATTTGATGACGATAGGCTGTTGCGCCCGCGCCAGCGTGCTCAGACCCAAACCGGCTGCGGCTAACCCCAGACCAATGACTGCTTGACGACGCTGCATGGCGATCTCCGTGGATATGTTGTGTTGTGAAATGAACCGTACTTTTTTGTAACCGACGAAAGCATACGCCAGCGCGCCGATCTACCGCCAGAGCACGGGCGGCATTTCCGACACAAGGTCAGTGGTCGCGCGCCAACCTCGACCATCAAGCGTGGCCGTTGTTGTTGGCCGAGGGCTTGTTGCCGGCTTCGCGCAGTTCGCGCGCATGCTCGTCGGCGCTCTGCTGAATCTTGCGGCTGAAAAACCAGATGAAAAACACGCCCATGCCCAGCATGAAAATGCTGCCAATGAGGCTGAACAACCCATAATCCGTGCCAAACAGTCCATGCCAAACTGATCCCATGATGCCTTCCTCCGTGTTGTTGAACATTTGCGAGAATAAATCGCCACACAGTTTACGGTTTGACACAGAACAAACCGCGTTCGACCTGACCCGGACGAGCCGCATCGGGCGCAAGCGATGAACGCGGCCCGTTTCGGCATCGTCAGCGCCATTGCGCAGGAGCAGCAGGGTTTGCTGGAATGTTTGCAGCAGCCGCGCTGCGTGCGCCACGGAAACCGCGACTACACCCTGGGCACGCTGTGGGGCAGCGACGTCGTGCTGGTGCTGTGCGGCATCGGCAAAGTGGCGGCGGCCGCCACGACCACCAGCCTGATTGTCGAATTCGGCTGCGACGCGCTGCTGTTCACCGGCGTGGCCGGCGGCCTGGGAGACGGCGTGGCCGTGGGCGATCTGGTGATTGCCGACACGCTGCTGCAGCACGACCTCGATGCCCGGCCGCTCTATCCGCAATACGAAGTGCCCGACACGGGGTTGACGCACTTCGCCGCGAACCGCGCGCTCACCGACCGCCTGCACGCCGCTGCGCAGCGGCTTTTGTCACCGCAGGCCGAGCCCTTGATAGATGCCCCAACCCGCCAAGCCTTCGGGCTGCACGCCCCGCGCGTGCATCGCGGGCTGATCGTCAGCGGCGATCACTTCATCTCCGCCCGCGCCGACAGCGACGCGCTGCGCCACGCGCTGCCCGAGGCGCTCGCAGTGGAGATGGAGGGCGCCGCCGTGGCGCAGGTCTGCCACGATTACGGCGCGCCCTTCGCGCTGGTGCGCACCATTTCCGACCGCGCCGACGACACCGCGCACATCGACTTCGGCCGCTTCATCCACGCCGTGGCTAGCCAGTACAGCCGGGCGCTGCTGTCCGAGCTGTGGCATGCCGGATTTACAAACGAGAAGGCAGATCCAGGCGGTCGGTAAACAGCCCGTCCAGCCCATCAGCCAGCAGCGCTCTAGCCCGATCTGCGTCATTCACCGTATAGGCGCGCAGCTTCAGTCCGCGCGCATGCACTGCTGCCGCGACCGCAGGCGTCACCTGTTGCCAATCGGTGTGCAGCCCTTCGGCGCCAAGCGCCACGGCCTGCGCCAGCGCCCCATCGTCGTAGGTTTCGACCAGATAGGCCAGCGGCACATCGGCCTGCAGGACGCCCGGCGCCGCGCGGGCCGCCTGCAGCGCGGCAAGCGAAAACGACGACAGCAAGGGCCGCGGCGCTGAAGGCTGATCGGCCAGCCACTGCACCACGCGGCGCGCCACGGCTTCGCCGGTTTGCGCATCCTGCCCCGGGTTGGGCTTGATCTCCAGATTCAGCCACGCGCGGTGCTGCGCGGCGAAGTCGAGCACCTGATCGAGCGAGGCCGGAGGCTCGCCCTTGAAGGCCGCACTGTGCCAGCTTCCGGCATCCACCATTTGCAGGTTTTCCCAGCGCCAGGGCGCAGCCGGGCCGCGCGCATCGGTGGTGCGGTCGAGCGTGTCGTCGTGCAGCAGCCAGAGCACACCGTCGGCACTGAGCTTCACATCGCACTCAAACGCGCGAAAACCGGCCTTGAAGCCGACTTCAAACGCCGCCAAAGTGTTCTCGGGCGCGGCATCGCCCCCGCCGCGGTGAGCGAACCAGCTCGGCATCGCAGCGCGGGTCATGGCTTGACCGCCCCGCATTGCGCACCCAGCCAGCGCCCGCTCGATTTCATCTCGAACCGCACCGGACCGACGAGTTTCTGTTTCATCTCGGGGGGCAGCGGCGCGTCTTCCGGGAGGACAAAACGCCCCGTGCCTCGCGTCACCATGCTCCAGGCGCGCGGCCCGGATGTTTTCATTTCTCCCTGCACCGTACCGAAGAAGCCGCCATCATCGGAGGCCGGCTTGCAATCGCCGACCACACGCAGCGCGTCGTCGCGGTCTTCGATCAGCCGGTAACGGCAACCGCTGTCATCCTTGTTCATCTCATCGACCCAGGTTTGCGGCGTGCGGGCCTTGGCCGCGTCTTCGGCAGTGATGCATTCCTTGCTCACCTCCGAGAGGCTGTCACGCATCTGCTGCATCATCGGCCCCATCTGTGCGCGTTGCTGCGGACTCATTTGTTGCAGTTGCTCATCGACGCCTTTGCGCATCTGCGCCATCACGTCCACGCCGTTGTAAGTGGATTGCGTGCGCGTTTCCCACAACCCCGTCTGCGGCACGGTAAAAGCCAGCGCCGCAGGCGCGCCCAGGAGCGCGCAGACGCCGAAGGCGGCGGCGCATCGCCGTGCCGCAGTCTGGCAGGGTATTACGTTCATGGTGCATCCTCTCTGAAAAAGCGCTTACGCTAGCGCCCGATTGTGACGGTCACTTGCGCCGCACCGGCCCAGCGCGGCTTACCGTCAGGCCCGTGGGATCAGGCGGTTTTTCGTGCCACCTTTTTCGCCGGGGCCTTGGCCGGGCGCGGCTCGAACTCAAAGCCGATTTTGCCACCTGTTTGTTTCACCAGAAACGCCTTGAACTTGCGCTTGGTGCGTGCCGAGACGAAGCCGTCGAGCAGATCGGTGCGCCCGACCTCCAGCAGTTTGCGCATCTGCTCGGGCTCAATGGGCTGCTGCAAAATGATCTTGCCGCTGCGGAAGTCGCAGCTCGGCGCCGGGCCGACGCTCTTTTCGCACACATAGCTGCTGCCCGCCTCATACACCGCGCTGCCGCATTTGGGGCAAGCGCCCAGCGGCGTCTGATCACTGAAATCCGGCGCTTCGCCGCCATCGCTGCCGAGGGCGCTGTCGCCGAAGTCGAATTCGAGCTTCCACTGCCCTTTGCCGTCTTCCTGCGCCAGCTTGAGTTCGGCGGCGAACGGGCGGCCCATCTTGCTGCGGAACCCGGTGAGCGGCCCCAGGTGTTTGTCGCGCAGCAGTTGCTCCACTTCGGCCAGCTCGAAGCTGCGTCCGCCCGGATGTTTGCCGATGGAAAAGTCGCACTGCGTGCAGGCGAAACGGTGGTAGTTCTCCTTCACCACGCCGCCGCAATGCGGGCAGGGCGTCTGCAGCGTGGCGTAGTCGCCGGGCACGGTGTCGCGGTCGAATTCCTTCGCCCGGCGCACGATGGTTTCGGTCATGCCGGCAATATCGCGCATGAAGGCTTCGCGCGAGAGTTGGCCGCGCTCCATCTGCGCCAGCTTGTGCTCCCAGCCGCCGGTAAGCTCGGGCTTGGTGAGTTCTTCCACCTGCAAGCCGCGCAGCAGGGTCATGAGCTGAAAGGCCTTGGCAGTGGGGATCAGCTCGCGGCCTTCGCGCACCATATACGCCTCGGCCAGCAAGCCTTCAATCGTTGCGGCGCGCGTAGCCGGCGTGCCCAGCCCTTTGCCCGACATGGCCTCGGCCAGTTCTTCGTCCTCAACCATCTTGCCCGCGTTTTCCATCGCGCCCAGCAAGGTCGCTTCAGAGTAGCGCGCGGGCGGGCGGGTCTTGAGAGCTTTGAGTTCCACGGTCTCGGCCTGCACGGCATCGCCCTCTTTCACGGCGGGCAGGTTGTCATCTGCGCCCTGTTCTTCCTTGCCATAGATTTCCAGCCAGCCGGGTTTGACCAGAATCTTGCCCTCGGTCTTGAACTGATGCGCGCCCACGGTGCTGATGCGCGTGGTCACCAGAGATTCCGCCGCCGGGAAGAACACCGCCAGAAAGCGACGCGCCACCAGGTCGTAGATCTTGGCCTCGGCCTCCGACAGCGCCCCGGGCGTCTGGGTCGTGGGGATGATGGCGAAGTGATCCGACACCTTGGTGTTGTCGAACACGCGCTTGTTGGGGCGGATGTAGTCCGCCTCAAGCGCGCGGCGTGCATGCGGCGCGACGGCCCCGCCCGCCTCGCCCAGCGCCTGCGCGGTTTGCCGCGCAACAGTGAGATAGTCTTCCGGCAGATGGCGCGAGTCGGTTCGCGGATAGGTCAGCGCCTTGTGCTTTTCATACAGCGCCTGCGCCAGGCCCAGCGTGGTCTTGGCGGAAAAACCGAAACGGCCGTTGGCTTCGCGCTGCAAAGAGGTCAGGTCGAACAACGCGGGCGAGAGCTGGGTGGACGGCTTGGACTCGTCGCGCACCACCGCGGGCTGCCCCGCGCACGCAGCCACGATGGCCTCGGCGCGCGCCCTGTCCCACAGCCGGTCGGCGCGGGCGTCGCCATCGATAACTGCCCCCTTGGAGTCGGCTTCGCTGCCTCCGCCCCCCGAGGGGGTCAAGGAAACTTGGGACGGCCCGGCATTTCCTTGAGCGCCCTTCTTGAACCCCGGATCGAACCACTTGCCCGCATACGCCCCGGCGGGCGCGCCAAACTGCGCGTGCACCTCGAAGTAATCGCGCGCCACATGCTTGCGGATCTGCTCTTCTCGCGTCACCACGATGGACAGCGTGGGCGTCTGCACCCGGCCCACCGGGGTGAGAAAAAAGCCGCCGTCCTTCGAGTTGAACGCGGTCATCGCCCGCGTGCCGTTGATGCCCACCAGCCAGTCGGCCTCGCTGCGGCTGCGCGCGGCGTCGGCCAGCGGGCGCATGTCGGCATCGCCGCGCAAGCGCTCGAAGCCATCGCGAATGGCCTGCGGCGTCATCGACTGCAGCCACAGCCGCTGCACCGGCTTGTCCAGCGCCTTCTTGCCCTCGGCGTATTGCAGGATCAGGCGGAAGATCAGTTCGCCCTCGCGGCCCGCGTCGCAGGCGTTCACCAGCGCGGTCACATCCTTGCGCTTGAGCTGCTTGACCACCGCCGCCAGGCGGCTCTTGGTCTTCTCGATCGGGTTCAGATCGAAGTGCGGCGGAATGACCGGCAGATTGGCGAAGCTCCATTTGCCGCGCTTGACCTCGAAGTCGTCCGGCGCCTTGATCTCCACCAGATGGCCGACCGCCGACGTCACGACATACTGCTCGCTCTCGAAATACTCATCATGTTTGTCGAACTTGCCCGACTGCGGCGTCAGCGCGCGCACGATGTCTTGCGCCACGCTGGGCTTTTCGGCGATGACCAGGGTTTTGCTCAAAGCTTCGCTTTTACTCATAGGACGGAATGGATGCGATCAAAGAAATTTGGCGATGCCCGCGATGTCTTCGGCGAACAACTCGCCCGAATCGGCCATCTTCACCCGGCCGTCGCGGCCGATGACAATGGTGACCGGCAGACCCGCGGGTTTGGGAAGCACCTTGGCCAGCGCGGGCGACAGCCACGCCACCGGAAAGGTGTAGTTCTTGCTCTTGAGAAACGGCGCAATATCCGCCGCCTTTTTGTCGATGGACAGGGCCAGCACCTCCAGCCCGCGGCTGTGCTCCTTCTTGTATAGCGCCTCGACATGCGGCATCTGCCGCGCGCAGAACGGGCACCAGGTGGCCCAATACTCCAGCACCACCACCTTGCCCGCCCAGTCCTTGGTGTGTAGCGTCTTGCCACCCAGCAACTCCACCGTGGGCGGCAAAGCAAACCCGCTGCCCTCCTTCGGCAAAGGCACGGCCTTCTTGTCTTTTTTCTCCAGCGCGCTGGCCTGCTCGGCCACGTTTTGCGCCCAGGCGGGCACGGCCACAGCGCCCAATGCGACGCCCAGCACGGCGCCCAACCCTTTCAACTGAGTACGACGAGATTGATCCATGATGACGGCTCCCTAGAATGCCTCGATTTCGACAATAACGAGAACGATCGCGGGCGGTTTGTCTCCTCCACCTCTCGCGTTCTCTTTTTTTACTTTACCCAGTTTCTTGTGCTCCACGCACGCTTGTGCAACACCCCGCACCCTCCGCGCTGACGCCCCATGCCCAAAAGCCGCTCTGTCCAAACCCTTGCGCCGCCCGGCGAGCCCGCCAGCGGCTCCCTGTCTGGCCCCTACACTCAGGTGCAAGACTCGCCCATCCACGGGCGGGGCGTGTTTGCCCGCCGCCCCATCCGCGCCGGACAGCGCCTGCTGGAATACAAGGGCGAGCGCATCGACTGGCCCGAAGCCCTGCGCCGCCACCCGCGCGACCCGGCCCAGCCCAACCACACCTTCTACTTCTCGCTGGGCGACGACACCGTGATCGACGGCGGCGTGCAAGGCAACAGCGCCCGCTGGATCAACCACTCCTGCGCGCCCAACTGCGAAGCGCAGCAAGTCGGCAGCCGCGTGTTCATCGACGCCCTGCGCGACATCGCCCCCGGCGAAGAACTGTTCTTCGACTACGCCCTCGAACTCGACGCCCGCTACACCGCCAAACTCAAGCGCGACTACGCCTGCCGCTGCGGCGCCCCCAACTGCCGCGGCACCCTGCTCGCGCCCAAGGCCCGCAAAGGCAAATGAGCAAGGCCGCACCTTCGCCTGACGATCCCCTTGGCGCTCTGCGCGACTCACTCGCCGCCAGCCATCCCGCCTGCGACGTGCACTGGGTGGCGCAGACCGGCTCGACCAATGCCGATCTGCTGGCCGGGGCCCGTGCCGGGCGGCTTGACGGCCCGACGCTGCTCGCCACCGGCCAGCAGACCGCGGGCCGCGGGCGCCAGGGCCGCCCCTGGGCCGACGATGCGCAAAGCAGCGTGCTGTGCTCGCTGGCCTGGCCCGATCCGCGCAAGCGCGAGCCCGGGCCGCTGAGTCTGGCCGTGGGCGTGTGGCTGGCGCAGGCGCTTCACGCACTCGGCGCAGCGCAAGTGCGCCTGAAGTGGCCCAACGATCTGCTCCTGCCCGCGGCGGACTCGCCCAGCGGCTGGCGCAAGCTGGGCGGCATTCTGGTGGAAATGGCCGACACGCCGCAGGCGCGCTGGGCCATCATCGGCTTCGGCCTCAACCTGCACGCCCCGGCCGATCAGCCGCAGGCTACGGGACTGAACGCCGCCGGGCTCGACCTCTCGCGGGGCCGGATACTCGCCGCCCTCGCCCCCGCCTTGCTTGACGGCCTGCAGCAAGGCCCGCGCGGCGTGAGCGACGCGCTCGCCCGCTGGAACGCGCTGCATGCCTGGAGCGGCCAGACGGTTGCGGTGCTCGATCATGGGCAAACGCTGTTTTCCGGCGCAGCGCTGGGCATCGCCGCCGACGGCGCGCTGCGCGTGAGCACGCCCGGCGGCGAACGCCGCGTACTCAGCGCCGACGTGTCGCTGCGCCTGCACGCCGCAGGTATGGCAGACGCGGCAAAATGACGGGGGCCGAACGCCCTCCCGAACGCCATCAATCTCACCTCCCATGCGCACCCTGCTTCTTGCCCTGCTGCTCGTCAACCTCGTGTTTTTCGCCTGGTCGCAGGGCTGGATGGCGGGCGCCGGGCTCGGGCCAGTGACGCAGCGCGAGCCGCAGCGCCTGGCGCTGCAAATCCACCCCGAGCAGGTGCAGATCACCCCGCTGGCCAGCGCCTCGGCCACACCCGCCATCCCCCCGCAGCCCGCGCCCTCCGCGCCTGCCATCCCGGCCAACCTGCCGTCCACCCCGGTTGACGCTTCCGCCCCGGCCAGCGCCGAGCCCGCCAAAACCGTCTGCCGACAGATCGGCCCCTACGGCGCGCTCGAAACCGAGGCCCTCGCGCAGGCGCAGTCCGCGCTGGCGCAGGCCGGGCTCAAGCCCAAAGTCCTCGGCACGCCAGTGACCGAGCAATGGATGGTGCTGCTCGGCCCCTACCCCAGCCAAACCGCCATGCGCACCGCGCTCGACGAAATCACCCAGCAGGGCAAGGTCAAGGTGTTCGCCCCGGTGACCGACCGCCCGCGCTTTGAGCCCGGAATTTCTCTGGGCGTGTTCGCCAACGAGCCATCGGCGCAGGAGCAACTGCAGATCGTGCGCAAGCAAGGCGTGCGGGGCGCCAGGGTGGTGCAGCGCAATGCCGGCATGAACCGCACCGTACTGCGCCTGCCCGCGCTCACACCCGACCAACTCGGTGCGCTGGAAAAAGTGTCAGGGCAACTGGGTGGGCAGATCGTCAAGACCTGCGCGACCGAGGCCCCTGCGCCGTAAACTTGTCACGCTACCAAGGAGACGCCATGTCCGCGGTGCTATCTCAAGCTCATTTCACGTTTGAAGACTATCTCGCCTGGGAAGAAACCCAGACCGAGCGCCACGAATACATCGGCGGCGAAGTCTTCGCCATGGCCAGCGGCAGCACCGTGCACAACACCCTTTCGGGCAATGCCTATATCGCCCTGCGCAGCCAAACCCGCGGCACGCCCTGCCGGGTGTATATGGCCGACGTCAAGCTGCAAGTCGAAGCCGTCGACGCGAGCTTCTATCCTGATGTGTTCGTCACCTGCTCGGCGGCAGACGCCGGGCGGCACACCGTGCAAGAAGACGCTCTGCTCATCATCGAGGTGCTTTCGCCCTCCACCGAAGGCCGCGACCGCGGCGACAAATTCGCCGCCTACCGCCTGCTGCCCAGTTTGCAGACCGTGCTCTTCGTCGCGCAGGGCCAGCCTCATGTCGAGGCGTTCAGCCGTAACGCAGACGGCTCGTGGACGCTGCATGAAGCCAGCGGGCTCGACGCCCAACTCACCTGCGCCGCCGCCGAGCGTGCATTCACCTTCTCGCTGGCCGAGCTTTACGCCGAGGTCGATTTTTCCGCCGCGTCCGCCGAAGCGGCTGCCGAGACGGCTGCAGCCAGTTCCGGCACATCGGCGTAAATATCAGCCAGCGCCAGATCGGCATTCAGGCAGTCCAACCGCAGCGCGCCTGCGGTGCAGCGGGTGCAGTCCCACTCCTCACCCGGTTCGCCAAGGACGCGGTGGTAGCGATCCACCGTCGCGCTCGCGCTGTCCACGATCAAATATTCCCGCAGCCCCGGCGCCTGCTGGTAAGCGAACAGCTTTTCCCGCCGGTCGATACGCTCGGTGCTGGGCGACGTCACCTCCACCACCAGGCAGGGTCGCCTGCGGTAATACGGCGACTCGCGGTCTTGCGCGTCACAACTCAGCACCAAGTCCGGGTAATAAAAGTAGGTGCCGCGCAGCGCCTGCACCCGCACCTTCATGTCGGCGATGAACAACTGGCAACCCGCCCTGCGCGCCAGCGGCAACAATGTTGCGCCCAAAGCCACGCAAATCAACCCATGCCGGTCGCTCGCCCCGGCCATCGCCACCACCATGCCGTCGAGGTATTCGCGCTTCACCTCCGACAGCGGCTCGGTGTCCAGATACTCCTGCACGCTCATGCGCGGTGCAAAGTCTTGCAAGTTCGCTGCCATCACGATCTCCGATACCCAATCAGCGCCGATTGTCCTGCTGCCCTACGCCGCTTTTCAACCACGCCTGCGCCAGCCGCACCCAGAAGCTGCCGCCCAGCGGAATGAGATCGTCGTTGAAGTCGTAGTTCGGGTTGTGCAAGGTGCACGGCCCTTCGCCGTGGCCGGGCACGCGGTGGTCGCC
>NZ_JBYCKI010000082.1:0-12880 GCF_057473305.1 Thiomonas sp. TH-17 | reverse complement strand
GTTCCGCCCCCTGGGGGGGGAGCGCCGCATCGCGGCGATCTCGGGGGGGGCGTTCCGCCCACAAGGCGCCGGGCCGCCCCAAGCCTTGTTCCGCCCCCTGGGGGGGGAGCGCCGCATCGCGGCGATCTCGGGGGGAGCTTGTCATACATGCCCTCCGCGCATCAGAACCCGGTTTTCGAAATCGACGCGCAGCAGCACGGCGATGGCCATGCAGTTGAGCAGCAGCGCCGATCCGCCATAGCTCATCAGCGGCAGCGTCAGCCCCTTGGTGGGCAGCAAGCCGAGATTCACGCCCACGTTGATGAAGGCCTGCCCGCCGATCCACACGCCGATGCCCTGCGCCACCAGAGCGCTGTACATGCGGTCGAGCACCAGCGCCTGACGGCCGATGTCGAAGGCGCGGCGCACGATCCAGTAGAACGCGAAGATCACCACGCCAACGCCGGCCAACCCCAGTTCCTCGCCGATGATGGCGAGCAGGAAGTCGGTATGGGCCTCGGGCAGGTAATGCAGTTTTTCGATGCTGCCGCCGAGACCGACGCCGAACCACTCGCCGCGCCCCATGGCAATGAGCGCGTGCGAGAGCTGATAGGCGCTGCCCAGCGCGTTCGATTCCGCCCAGGGATTGAGGTAGGCGAAGATGCGATCACGCCGCCAGGGCGAGAGCACGATCATCAACACAAAGGCGCCAATCACCGCCGCGCTGAACACCGAAAACAGCTTGCCGTTGGCCCCGCCGAGAAACAGGATGGCCAGCGTGATGGAAGCGATGACCAGGAAGGCGCCCATGTCGGGCTCGGCCAGCAGCAGCACGCCCACGATCATCATCACCGCCATCATCGGCAGGAAGGTCTTGAGCAGGCTTTGCTTGACGTCCTGCTTGCGCACCATGAAGTCGGCGGCATAGATGAGCGCGGTGAGCTTGACCAGCTCGGAGGGCTGGAAGTTCAGCCCGCCGGGGAAGACCACCCAGCGCTTGGAGCCGTTCACGTCCTTGCCGATATGCGGCAGCAGCACGAGTACCAGCCCGATCAGCGACAGAAAGAAAAACCGCATTGACCATTTCTGCAGCTCGGCCATGGGAATCTGCACCACGATCCAGCTCGCCAGCAGCGCGGCCCCGATGGAGAACAGGTCGCGCGCGAAATAGTGATAGGGCGACCACTGCGCATAGCGCGGAGAATCGTGGAAGGAAATCGTCGCCGAGTACACCATCACCAGGCCGTAGGCCAGCAGCAGCAGCGTGACCCAGACCAGGTTCTGGTCGTACTCCAGCATGCGCGAATTGCGCGGCGCCCTATGCCCCACACGCACCGGCAGATCGGCTGCAGCCTTGTCGCGCTTGCGACCGAGGAAGGGCAGCATGCGCTCAAGCATGGTCGGCCCCTTCGTTCCAGACTTGTCCGCGCTGCTCTGCCAGATTGCGGACCGCAGCGACAAACACCTCGGCGCGATGCGCATAGTTGCGGAACATGTCGAGACTGGCGCAAGCGGGTGACAACAGCGCCGCATCGCCGGTCTTTGCCAGCGTGGCGGCGCGTTGCACAGCCTGCTCCAGTGACTGCGTGAATTCGGTGGGGGCCAGCCCCTGCAGCTCCGCGGCGATGGCCTGCGCATCGCGGCCAATCAGCACCGCAGCGCGCAGCCGCGCGGCCTGCGCGCGCAGCGGGGAAAAATCCTGCCCCTTGCCGTCCCCACCGGCGATCAGCACCACCGGCGTTTCCATGCCCGCCAGTGCCGCCACCGTGGCGCCGACATTGGTGCCCTTGCTGTCGTCGATCCAGCGCACGCCGTCGATCACCGCCACGGTCTGCATGCGATGCGGCTCGCCGCGATACTCACGCAGGGCATGCAGCATGGGCGCGAGCGGCGCGCCCACGGCATCTCCCAGCGCCAGCGCGGCGAGCGCGTTGGAAAGGTTGTGCGCGCCCTGAATGCGCAGGGCTTCGGCGGGCATCAAGCGCTGCATCTGGCATGCGGCTTCGGGCAAGGCGCCGGGCCGCCCCAAGCCTTGCCCCGCCCCCTGGGGGGAGATCGCCGCAACGCGGCGATTTCGGGGGGGGTCTTCAGCCAGGACGCGCACCAGCCAGTCGATGCCGCCTTCGCGCACCACGCCCCAGTCTCCCGGCTGTTGCGGCGCCGACAGACCAAAGCGCCGCAGCTTGCGCCCCGGGCGCTGCATGGCCAGCACCTGCGGATCGTCGCGGTTGAGCACCATCACTCCGCGGGCGTCGTCGTCGCCGAAAATCCGCGCCTTGTCGGCGGCGTAGGCCGTCATGTCACCATGCCAGTCGAGATGGTCCTGGGTGATGTTGAGCACGGTGGCCGCGTCGGCGGCGAAATCGGTCATGCCATGAAGCTGGAAGCTGGAGAGTTCCAGCACCCAGGCTGCGGGAAGATCGTCAGCCTGAAGCCGGGCCTGCAGCACGTCGAGCATCGACGGCGAAATATTGCCCGCCACCGCCACGCTCCAGCCCGCGCGCTCCAGCATCAGCCCGGTCAGCCGCGTGACGGTGGTTTTGCCATTGGTGCCGGTGATGGCGACGATCTTGGGCGCATAGCCGCGCTCTTCGCGCAGCGCGTCGAGCGCCCACTGCAAAAGATTCAGCTCACCGGCCATCGGCACGCCCCGTTCGGCGGCTGCCTGTGTGAGCGCGGCAAACTCGGCCGATTGCGGCGCGATGCCGGGGCTGCGCAACACCAGTTGCGCGTCGCCCAGCAGGTCGGCGCTCAGGCTACCGCAATGCACCGGCGCCGATGGCACTTCGCGCTGCAGCGCAGCCAGCCCAGGCGGCGCGCTGCGGCTGTCGGCCACGCGCACCTGCGCGCCCTGAGCCGCACACCAGCGCGCCATCGCCAGGCCGGATTCGCCCAGACCGAGCACGAGAACGGAGAGTGCGTTCAGGTTCATCGCAGCTTCAGACTCGCCAGGCCCACCAGACAGAGAATCATGGTGACGATCCAGAACCGCACCACGACCTGAGACTCTTTCACCCCGAGTTGCTCGAAGTGATGGTGCAGCGGCGCCATCTTGAAAATGCGCCGTCCCACGCCGTACTTCTTCTTGGTGTATTTGAAGTACGTCACCTGAATCATCACCGACACGGTTTCGGCGACGAACACGCCGCCCATGATGGCCAGCACGATTTCCTGGCGGACGATCACGGCGATGGTGCCCAAGGCGCCGCCCAGCGCCAGCGCGCCCACGTCGCCCATGAACACCTGCGCTGGATAGGCGTTGAACCACAGAAAGGCCAGCCCGGCGCCGACCATGGCGCCCACGAAAATCAGCAACTCCCCCGTTCCCGGAATGAAGGGGAACAGCAGGTATTTGGAATACACCGCATTGCCGGTGACGTAGGCAAACACCCCCAGCGAACTGCCGACCATGACCACGGGCATGATGGCCAGACCATCGGCGCCGTCGGTGAGGTTGACCGCGTTGCTGCTGCCCACGATGACCAGATAGCTCAGCACGATGAAGCCGGTCACGCCCAGCGGATAACTGACCGATTTGAAGAACGGCACGATGAGGTCGGAAGCGGGGGGCAAGGGCATGCTCATGCCGCTTTGCAACCACGCCACGAACAGATGCCAGACCTCGGCGTTGCCCTTGCCCGACACGGCGAAAGCCAGGTAGAACGCGGCGGCTACGCCGATGAGCGTCTGCCAGAAGTACTTGTCGCGCGAGCGCATGCCGTTGGGGTCGCGGTACACCACCTTGCGGTAGTCATCCGCCCAGCCGATGGCGCCGAAACCGAGCGTAACCAACAGCACCAGCCAGACGAAGCGGTTGCTCAGATCCATCCACAGCAAGGTGGACACACCAATGGACAGCAGGATGAGCACCCCGCCCATGGTGGGCGTGCCGGTCTTGATGAGATGCGTCTGTGGCCCGTCCTGACGCACTGCCTGGCCGACCTTCATCGCGGTGAGCTTGCGGATGACAGCAGGGCCCGCGAGCAGGCCGATGAACAGCGCGGTGAGCGTGCTCATCACCGCGCGGAAAGTGATGTAGTTGAACACCCGGAAAAAGCGCAGATCGGGCGAGAGCTCCATCAGCCACATGGCCAGACTATGCAGCATGGTGCACCTCCTGCGTGGACGCGCCGTTGCCATTCGCCGCCAGCAGCGCGGCGATGGCCTGCACCGCGCGCTCCATGCGCATGAAGCGCGAGCCTTTGATCAGCACGGTGTCGAATTCGCACAGTGCCGCAGCATCCAGGGTGAAGTCCATCAGGTCGGGCTGATGCTTTGCTGCCGCCAGGCCCGCCGCCTGTGCGGCCGCGACTGCCTGCGCCGTCATGGCGCCGCAGGCCCACAGCGCCGCCACGCCGCGCTGGGCCGCATACGCCCCCACTTCGGCATGGAAGGCCGGGCCGTTGTCGCCGACTTCGCCCATATCGCCGAGCAGCAGCAGACTGCGCCCCGGCAGCTCGGCCAGCACGTCGATGGCGGCGCGCACCGAGTCGGGATTGGCGTTGTAGCTGTCGTCGATCAGCAGCAGCGTGCGCTCGTCGGCGCAACGCAGACGCCGCGGCACCAGACGCCCGGCCACCGGCGCGAACGCCTCCAGCCCACGGCAGATCGCATCCAGCGGAGCGCCCGCGGCCAAGGCCGCTGCGGTCGCCGCCAGCGCATTGCGCGCGTTGTGCCGCCCCAGCAGTCGCAGACCCACTTCGGCATGACCCGCCGGGGTATGCAATTGCAGACGCAACTGGCCCTGCCGATAAAACGCATGGCCGCTGACTTCAGCCTCCACGCCCGCCTCAGCCTCTTCACGCAGGGCAAAGCGCAACACCCGCCGACCGGCGGCTTGCGCCACCCAGATCGCGGTCTGGGCGTCGTCTGCGGGAAACACCGCCACCCCGGTCTGCGGCAACGCCGCGAGCACGGCGCCGTTTTCGTGCGCGACCGCTTCGACGCTGTGCATGAATTCCTGATGTTCGCGCTGGGCGTTGTTCACCAGCGCCACGGTGGGCTCGGCCAGACTAGCGAGCCAGGCGATCTCGCCCGGATGGTTCATCCCGAGCTCGACCACAGCGGCCTGATGTTGCGGCCGCAAGCGCAGCAAAGTGAGCGGCAGCCCCACCTCGTTGTTGAAGTTGCCCTGCGTCGCCAGCCGTCGGTCTTCGCCCTGCCAGGCCGCCAGAATGCTTGCGAGCATCTGCGTCACCGTGGTCTTGCCGTTGCTGCCGGTCACCGCGATCAACGGCAACGTCTGCTGCCGCCGCCAGCCTCGCGCCAACAGACCAAAAGCGCGCAGGGTGTCGGGCGCCTCGATGCCCGGCAGCCCGGAAGCGGCCACGCCTTGCTCGGCCAGCAACGCGCGCGCACCGGCAGCCGCCGCTTGCGGCAGGAAGTCGTGCGCATCGAAGCGGGCGCCGCGCAAGGCGACGAACAGCGCGCCCGGCGCGAGTTTGCGGCTGTCGGTCTCGATGGCGCTCACCGCCACGTCGGCCTCGCCGATAAGGCGGGCCTCGGGCCCGATCCAGTCGCGCAATTCGCCCAAGCTGCAAAGCCCAGCGCCGCGCGCGGCCAGCGCCATGCGGGCATGGAAGACGTCGCTGAAGGCCTGCTTGTGTCCGGCAATCTCTTGCGTGTTTTCGTGCCCCTTGCCCGCGATGAGCACCACGTCGTGCACCGCGGCGTGCGACAGGGTCTGGGCGATGGCGGCGGCGCGGTCTTCGATCAGCAGGGCTTGCGCGGGCTGCTGCAGACCGGCGAGCAGGTCTTGCAGGATGGCGCCCGGCGCTTCGCTGCGCGGGTTGTCGCTGGCGAGTACCACGCGGTCGGCGTGGGCCTCGGCGGCCTGCGCCATCAGCGGGCGCTTGCGCGCATCGCGGTCTCCGCCGGCGCCGAACACGCACCACAACTTGCCTTTTCGCTTGGCGGTGACAGGCCGCAGCGCTTGCAGCGCTTTGTCCAGCGCGTCGGGCGTGTGCGCGTAGTCGACGACTGCCAGCGGCGCGCCAATACCGCCCAGCATCTGCATGCGCCCCGGCACCGCGCGCACCGTGCGCAAGGCGCTGGCAATGGTCGCGTCTTCCAGCCCCGTGGCGTGCAGCAGCGCGGCGACCGCCAGCAAATTTCGCAGGTTGAAAGCGCCCAGCACAGGCAGATCGAGCGCGTGGCGATGGTGGTGATGCACCAGAGTGAGACGCTGGCCAGCGGCGGTCTGCACCACATCTTGCGCACACCAGTCGGCCTTGGCGATCAGCGCGGTGGTTTGCACCTGCAGCGCCCGGCTACGGCAATCGGCCAGCAAGACAGTTGCCGCGTAGGGGTCGTCAATATCCATTACGGCGTGCTGCAGGCCCGGCCAGGCGAACAGCGCCTGCTTGGCGCTCGCATAGGCCGCCATGTCGCCGTGGTAGTCGAGATGGTCTTGCGTCAAATTGGTGAATGCGGCCGCATGAATAGCGCAACCCGCCAGCCGCTGTTCGTCCAGGCCGATGCTCGATGCCTCGATGGCGCACCAAAGCGCGCCTTGCTCGCGCAGCCGCGCCAGGATTGCCTGCAGACGCACCGGGTCGGGCGTGGTGAATCCGGTGGGCTGCAGCGCGTCCGGCCATCCGGCGCCCAGCGTGCCGACCACCCCGCAGCGCTGCCCAGCGGCGTTCAGGGCCTGCGCCGTCCACAGGGCGCAGGAGGTCTTGCCATTGGTGCCGGTCACGGCCAGTAGTTTGACGGCCTCGGAAGGATGTCCGTACCAAGCCGCCGCCAGCGGCCCGGCCAGCGCCTTGAGCCCGTCAACGGTCAGAATGCGCGGATCGGTGAAGCCGAAATGCCGCACTCCTTCGGCCTCGACCAGCGCGGCCGCTGCCCCCGCCGCCAAGGCCTGCGCCACGAACTGACGCGGATCGCGCGCCGCCCCCGGCCAGGCGACGAACACCTCGCCGGGCTGCAGGCTGCGGCTGTCTGCAGTCCACGGCGCATCGGCCGCGACGCCCAATGCGCGCAACGCTTGCAGCACGGTATCGATCGCCTTCGGGGTGTGATTCATGCGCCCCCCTTCATCGCCCGGCCCGCCGGGAGTTGCAGGGCTTGCGCGGTTTGCGAGGGAACGAGATCGGGCTTGACCGGCAGGTCGGGCTGTACCCCGAGAATGCGCAGCGCCTGCGGCACCACCGCGCCGAACACCGGGGCCGACACCTGACCGCCGAAGTGCTTGCCGCCCGTCGGTTGATCGACCGAAACCGCCATCACCAGCACCGGATGGTGGATCGGCGCCAGTCCGACGAACTGTGCCCGGAACAGCTTTTTGTCGTACTTGCCATCCTTGGCAATCCAGGCGGTGCCCGTCTTGCCGCCGGTGGAGTAGCCGGGCACGGTCGCCGCCGGTGCGGTGCCGCCGGGCTGAGTGACCAGCGCCAGCATGCCGCGCATTTCGCGCGCCACGGTGGGCGAGACCACCTGCACGCCTTCGGGCGCCTCATCGTGCTTGAACAGGGTGACCGGGAAGATGCGGCCACGGTCGGCGAAGATGAGATAGGCGTGTGCCAGTTGCAGCGTGGAAACGCCCAGCCCGTAGCCGAAGCCCATGGTGATGCGGTCGATCGGGCGCCAGCGCTTCATCGGCCGCATCAGCCCGCTGGTGGCGCCGGGAAACTCGATCTGCGGACGTTGGCCGAAGCCCACAGCGGTATACATATTCCACTGCACCTGGGCCGACATTTTGCTCACCACCTGCGAAGTGGCGACGTTGCTCGAATACTGGATGACTTGCGGCATTTCAATATTGCCGTTGTCCTCATCGTCGCAGATATTGGCGCCATAAAACTGCTGGCAGCCCGGCGCGGTATGGAACACCGTGGTCGGCGTGACAATGCCGGCCTGCAGCGCCGCACTCAGGGTAATGGGCTTGAGCACCGAGCCGGGCTCGTAAGCGTCGGTCACGGCGTAGTTGCGGATATCCGCCTCGGTCATGCGCTTGCGACGGTTGGGGTCGAAGCTGGGGTAGTTGGCCATCGCCAGGATTTCCCCTGTTTTCGCGTCGATCACCACCGCGCTGCCGTTCTTGGCCTTGTTGTCCACCACCGACTGCTTGAGCGCCTGGTAGGTGAGATACTGGATCTTGCTGTCAATCGACAGCACCACGTCCTGCCCGTCCACCGGCGGCACACCGCCCGACACATCCTCGATCACATTGCCCAGCCGGTCCTTCACGACCTTGCGCACACCGGGGTGCCCGGCCAGCCGCGACTGCAGCGCCAGTTCCATGCCGTCCTGCCCCTGGCCTTCGATATTGGAGAAGCCGATGAGCTGCGCCGCCGCCGAGCCTTCCGGGTAGTAGCGCTTGTAGCTGGGCGATTCATAAATGCCCTTGATGCCTAGCGCCTTGACCTGCTTGGCCACGTCGATATCCACCTGCCGCTTGAGATAGACGAACTGTTTGTTGGAGTCGAGCCGACGCTGCAGATCGGTGGCGTTCAGGCCGAGCAGCCGGGCGAGTTGCTGCACCTTGTCGTTGCCCGACTCGACCTGCGTGGGATCGGCCCAGATGGTCTTGGCCGGAATGCTCGACGCCAGAATGTTGCCGTTGCGGTCGAGAATGCGGCCGCGCATCGCCGGCAGCTCGATGGTGCGCACGAAGCGCAGATCGCCCTGGTTCTGATAGAACTGCGTCGTCCACACCTGCACCCAGAAGGCGCGCAGACCCAGCGCCGCAAACGCCGCAAACAGCAGCCCCTTCACCAGCCAGGCGCGACCCGGCGGCAACTTCACATTCAGCAGCGGGCTCTTGCCATAGCTGGCTGCCGACTTGTGCGCACGCATGGCCGGATTCTTCATCGCCGCGCGCCTTTACTGACCGGTTTCGGCGGAGACTGCGGCATGACGGGCAGCGGCGGCAGGGTGGCCTGGCCTTCGCGCACGAAGATGGTGCGCGCAGCTGTGATGGGGCGCATGTCGAGCTGGGTGCGCGCGATCTGCTCGATACGGCCCGGCGCACTCATCGCGCGGTATTCCACCTGCAGACGATCCTTGTCCATCTGCAACTGCTCGGCCCTTTGCTGCGCCACATCCAGCGCCGCAAACGTCCGCCGCCCCTGGTACTGCGCGCGCACCACCGACATGGCGCACAGCACCACGACAAACAGGAGCAGGAAGTTGATTCGGGTCATCGCGTGCTCCTCAGACCCGTTGCGCCACGCGCAGCATGGCCGAGCGCGACCGCGCATTACCACTGATTTCCGCCGCCGAGGGCCGCATCCGCGCCACCTCCTTGAGTTGCGGCTGGAACTCGGCCGATACGCCGGGGACGAAGGGCTGGCGCCGATCGACCGCCGGTGCGCGGGCATGGCGGTGAATAAAGCGTTTGATCAGCGCGTCTTCCAGCGAATGAAAGCTGATCACGGCCAGCCGCCCGCCCGGCTTCAGGCAGTCGAGCACCTGACTCAACGCCGCTTCGATTTGCGCAAGCTCGGCATTGACGTGAATCCGAAGAGCTTGAAACGTGCGGGTGGCCGGGTCCTGGCCCGGCTCACGGCTCTTGACGGCACTGGCAACCAGTGCGGCGAGTTCGCCGCTGCGCGCGAGGGGCGCTCCGGCATCGCGGCGAGCCACAATCTTCTTTGCAATCTGGACAGCCGCCCGTTCGTCTCCATAGTCCCTCAGCACGGTTGCAATTTCATCCACACTGGCCGTGGCCAGATACTCAGCGACGGTTTGCCCGCTGCTGGTGTCCATCCGCATATCCAAAGGCCCGTCAGCGCGGAAACTGAAACCGCGCTCGGGTTGATCGAGTTGCGGCGACGACACCCCCAGATCGAACAGCAGCCCATCGACCTGTGCCACGCCCTGCTCGTGCAGCACCCGCGCAAACTCGGAGAATGGCGCGTGTTTGATCACAAAACGCGCATCGTGAATCTGCGCCGCGGCTTCGATGGCCTGCGGATCGCGGTCGATCGCAATCAGCCGCCCGGCGGGCGACAGCCGTCGCAGAATTTCCCGGCTGTGTCCGCCACGCCCGAAAGTCGCGTCGAGGTACACCCCGTCCGGGTTGGTGATCAGTTGGTCGACCGCCTCGTGCAGCAACACGGTGCGATGCGCCGTTTCGGCGCTGGGCATGGGAGCGGTGTGGGGCATACACGGTCACAACACAATGTCGCGAACGGCATCGGGCATACCGGCCTCGACCACCGCAGCCTCTTGCGCCTGATGTTTGGCGCGATCCCAGATTTCGAAGTGGCGACCCATGCCGATGAGATCGACCTCGCGTTCCAGACCGACGGCCTGACGCAATTCGGGCGAAATCAGCACGCGACCGGTGCCGTCCATTTCGGTTTCGGTGGCATGACCGAGATAGATGCGCTTCCAGCCCTGCGCCGACATGGGCAACAGCATCACCCGATCGCGAAAACTCGTCCACTCATCGTCGGAAAACATCAGCAGACAACCGTCGGGGCTCTTGGTCAGCGTGAGCCTCCCCTGCGAGCGCGCCATCAGCAGATCACGATGCCGGGCAGGCACGGTCATGCGACCTTTGCCGTCCAGAGTGAGTGCCGAAATGCCAATAAACATGAAGTCGCCCGCGGTTGCCGTGCTCGAGTGGGGGGTCTTGAATCGCGCAGTGCCCTGCACAATTCCCCACTTTTCTGCACTATTCGCCACTTTAGGGGATGGCGATATCTGCGGTCAAGCCTGAAACCCTGAAATTTCTTTTACAAAACAAGGACTTAGATACTGTTTATGGAACCAGTAAATAAGCATGTTTCTTATAAAAATGAACAATTTAGAGTCCGCCTTGAATGTTCTTTCTAGAAATTGAAGCGCATCTGCGCTTTGACGGATGACAGGCAGCACCCATCCGTACCCGGTAGGGGTTGCAAAAAACTGAGGGGAAAAGTGCGAAGCGGGGCTATAAGCCGGATTCTGTGCAGCACGGGCTTGCACCCGCACCGTGGCAGCCATTCCTCTAGGCTGGACATTGCTGCCCAACTCGTGCCACCTACCCGCAGACTCGCGCGGGCCGCGCTGTGCCAGCGTTGCCGCTGGCGCGTCTGCCTATTTGGTGTTGCTCCGGATGGAGGTTGCCGCGTTTCACGTCCACACCGGTTGCCCGGCGTTTACTCGTCTCTGTGGCCCTGTTCGTCACGTCACCGTGCACGGCCGTTAGCCGTCATCCCGCCCTATGGAGTCCGGACGTTCCTCGATACGCCTGAAGCGCACCGCGACTGCCCACCCCACTTCGCAGGCGGCATTATGACGGAGAAACCTCGCCGCTCCAGTTGCAGACCCAAAAATGCCCTGCCCTTGATGCAGCGCAAAGCTTCATGTATTCAAAAGATCGGATGATTCGCCTTTACATTTTTTGCGGTTCAGCGAAAGAGCGAATTCCGTGGCGACAGAACTATTCAACAACGGCACGCATCTGTGCCTCATGTTCAGCGATCTGGTCGAAGACGACGGTGACGCCGTGCAGGCCAATCAATTCCTCCTCATCGACCACGGCCAGGGCGCGCTCATCGATCCGGGCGGCAATATGACGTTCAACGAGCTCACGCTCACCCTGCGCAAATACATTGCCATGCAGGATCTGCATTACCTGCTGGCCTCTCATGCCGACCCGGACATCATCGCCTCACTAGACCGCTGGATGACCGCCTCAAGGGCCGATCTGGTGATCTCCCGCCTCTGGGCGCGCTTTGCTCCGCATTTCTGCAAGCTCGGCAAGACCGACAAACGCATCATCGCGGTGCCCGACGCCGGCGGAACGCTGCGCCGGGGCAAGAGTGACGTCGTGCTGCTGCCGGCGCACTTTCTGCACGCCGAGGGCAACTTCCAGTTTTATGACCCGATCAGCAAAATCCTGTTCTCGGGCGATCTGGGGGTTTCACTCGTCAGCGGCACGCAGGCGAGCCGCCCGTTTGGGCAACTGGCCGATGCCCTGCCCCATATGGAAGCCTTCCACCGCCGCTATATGGTGTCGAACAAGATCCTGCGTTACTGGGCCAGTATGGTGCGCACATTGGACATCGAGATGATCGTGCCGCAGCATGGCGCTCCCATCAAGGGCAAACCCGCCGTGGCGCAATTCATCGACTGGGCCGAGGGCCTGAGTTGCGGCATCGACCTGATGACTACGAGTAATTACCGGGTGCCCGACCTGCCGATCCCGCTGGCCGGATAGTTCGCGCAAAGCGAGATCGAACTCCGCGATATCGAACGCCACGGAATTAAACCCCGACCTGCACCTGCCACTCCATCGCCTCGCCCGCGTGCAGGGGCACGATGTCGGCATCAGCATAGGGCAGCGTGTCGGGCACCTGCCAGCTCCGACGCTCCAGGGTGATCGAGCCGGTATTGCGTGGCAAACCGTAGAACGCCGCGCCGAAACGGCTGGCGAAATCGTCGAGTCGGTGCAAGGCATTGCGCTGCTCGAACGCCGCGCAGTACAACTCCAGCGCATTGGCCGCCGTGAAGCAACCGGCGCAGCCGCAGGCCGTTTCTTTGGTGTTGCGTGCATGCGGCGCGGAGTCGGTGCCGAGAAAGAAACGGTCGTCTCCGCTCGTGGCTGCATCGAGCAGGGCCTGGCGGTGGGTCTCGCGCTTGAGCACGGGCAGGCAGTAGTAATGGGGCCGCATGCCGCCTTTGAACATGGCGTTGCGGTTGTGCAGCAGATGGTGCGCCGTGAGGGTAGCGGCCAGCAGGGGCGCGCCCTGGGCATCCCGGTCGTGCGAGTCTTGAATGAACGCGGCTGCCTGGGCCGTGGTGATGTGCTCCAGCACGATCTTGAGCTCGGGAAAAGCGCGGCGCAGTGCGATGAGATGCCGCTCGATAAACACCGCCTCGCGGTCGAACACATCCACCTCGGGGTCGGTCACTTCGCCGTGAATCAGCAGCGGCATACCAACCCGCTGCATGGCGTCGAGCGCCG
>NZ_JBYCKI010000081.1:0-5864 GCF_057473305.1 Thiomonas sp. TH-17 | reverse complement strand
TGCTGGTCACGTCGACCTCGCCCCTCCATCAACAATCCGGAATCAGCCGCGCCCGCAAAAATGGACTTGTTTGTGGACTTAAAAGTCCCGGCTGTAGATGGATCGCAGTGGACCGCGGCAGAACGTCAAAGAGATGAAAAGTCCTTGTGTGGCAACGACTTGCAGACTCTCTTGGACTTCTGCGGAAGTCCGCAGAATGATGCAGTGGAGCGGGTGAAGGGAATCGAACCCTCGTATGCAGCTTGGGAAGCTGCCGTTCTGCCATTGAACTACACCCGCAGTGCGACAAAGCAGGCGATTATAGGCAGGTGCTTGGTGGCGGCAATGGCGGCAGCGGCGACAATGACGGCATGGCCCGTTCGTCCGCTTCCGCCCTTGCTTCTGTTGTGCCGTCGGCGCCTATGCTGCGGGGGCTGGCGCCTGCAGTGCGGGGCGATTGCCGTCTGCTGGTGCTGGGCAGTTTTCCCAGCGTCGCCTCGTTGCAGGCGCAGCAGTATTACGCGCATCCGCGCAATCAGTTCTGGCGCATCGTGGGCGATTTGTTCGGGCTGGATCTGATGCAGCGACCCTACGCGCAGCGCGTCGAAGCGGTGGGCGAGCGCGGGCTGGGCATCTGGGATGTGTACGCCCACTGCCGCCGCGAGGGCAGTCTGGACAGTGCCATTGCGGATGCGCTGCCCAATGATCTGCCCGCTCTTGTGGCGCGTCTGCCTTCGCTGCAACTCATCGCGCACAACGGGGGCGAATCGGCCCGCGCCATGCGCATCACCCGCAGCCTCGGCCCCGAGGTGCGCCGTCTGCCGTCCACCAGCCCGGCGAATGCGAGCTGGAGTCTGGAGCGCAAGCGTGCCGCCTGGCGCGAGGCATTTATCGCTGCAAATCTCATTTGATATGGCCCGTAAACCCACCTTTCCCCAACCCACCCTTTCCGAAGAAGACGGCGTGCGTCATTTGCATCTGGGCACGCCCTGGATTCAGGGCAGCATGCGCATCGCCCGTCCCAACGATCTCGAACTGGAGTATGTGCAGCGCATGATGGCCTGGATGCTGCTCGTGCCCGACGCGGCTTGGCGCGGCGCAACGGCGGTGCAGCTCGGGCTGGGCGCTGCGGCGATCACCAAATTCATGCTCAAGCGCTTGCGGCTGCCCTGCGTGGCGGTGGAGCTGAACCCGGGCGTCATTCTGGCCGCGCATCGCTGGTTTGCGCTGCCCGAGCCAGGCGGCAAGCTGCAAGTGCTGTGCGCGGATGCCGGCGCGTATGCGGCCGACCCCGCTCATGCGGGCAGTGCGGTGGTATTGCATGTGGATATGTACGACGAGCAAGCCGCGGCCCCCGCGCTGGAGTCTGCCGAGTTTTATGCCGCGTGCCGCCGGCTGCTGAGCCAGCAGGGCGTGATGGTGGTCAACCTGTTCAGCGGGCCGGGCCATGTGCGCGTGCTGGAGCGCAACCTGCAGCGCATCATGGCCGCGTTCGACCAACCCGGCGACAGTGTGTGGCAGTTGCCGCCCAATCGCGACGGCAACCTCATTGCCATCGCCCTGCGCGATGCCACGCAGGCGCGGCTGCCCACCCGCGCGCAACTGCTGGAGCGCGCCGATGCCGTGGCGCAGCGCACCGGCGGCCTGCCGGCGCGGCGCTGGGCGCGGTTGCTCAAGCGCCTGCATCCGGCGCGTTAACACGGCGTCACAAGGGGCTGTCCTACACTTGGTTTTATGGACGCTCCCCGCACTCCCACCCGCTCCGCCGACCCTTCCACCCCGCCCAAGGCGCGATCTGCGCCGGGCGCGCCGCCTGCGGCGCAGGGCCGGCTCGATTGGCGCGAACTGCTGCAGTGGCTGGAGGCCGACGGGCTGATCGACCCCGCCGCGGGTCGCTACGGCTGGGAGCGCTGCGCTCACGCCAGCGGCAAGCTGCATGCGCTGCAGCGCGTGGCGCTGGCCGGGCTCAAGCGACTGAGCGACGGCCGCACGCTCGATATGGATGTGCTGACCGAATGGCTGGCGCAGCGCGCCAATCTGCCCTATTTGCGCGTCGATCCGCTGAAGGTCGAGATCAGCAAGATCGGCGATCTCATGTCCACCAGCTACGCCGAGCGCCACCGCATTCTGCCCGTGGCGGCCTCCACCGAGGCGGTCACCATCGCCACCTGCGAGCCTTTCGACCGCGGCTGGGTGCCCGAGATGGAGCGCATGCTGCGCCGCCCTATCGAGCTGCAGGTCGCCAGCCCGGCTGACATCACCCGCTACACGGTGGAGTTTTTCAACCTCGCGCGCTCGGTCAAACATGCGCAGAAAAATGGCAGCACGGGCGGGGTCAACCAGTTCGAGCAGTTGGTGGAACTGGGGCGCAGCGGCAAGGCGCTCGACGCCAACGACGCCGGGGTGGTGCAGGTGGTCGACTGGCTGTGGCAATACGCCTTCGAGCAGCGCGCCTCCGACATTCACCTGGAGCCGCGGCGCGACATGGGGGTGATCCGGTTTCGCATCGACGGCGTGCTGCATACCGTCTATCAGGTGCCCGGCTCGGTGATGGGCGCGATGACCAGCCGGGTCAAGCTGCTCGGTCGCATGGACGTGGTCGAAAAGCGCCGCCCGCAAGACGGCCGCATCAAGACCCGCCGACCTTCGGGCGATGAAGTGGAGCTGCGTCTGGCCACCATGCCCACGGCGTTTGGCGAAAAACTCGTGATGCGCATTTTCGACCCCGATGTGGTCGTGCGCGACATGCCCGCCCTCGGCTTTCCGGCGCACGAAGCGCGCGACTGGCAGCGCCTGACCCATCAGCCCAACGGCGTCATCCTCGTCACCGGCCCCACGGGCAGCGGCAAGACCACCACGCTGTATTCCACCCTCAAGCGCCTGGCCACCGAGGAGGTGAACGTCTGCACCGTCGAAGACCCCATCGAGATGGTCGAGCCCGCGTTCAACCAGATGCAGGTGCAGCCGACCATCGACCTCAGCTTCGCCGAAGGCCTGCGGGCGCTGATGCGGCAAGATCCGGACATCATCATGGTCGGCGAAATCCGCGACCGCGAAACCGCCGACATGGCCGTGCAGGCCGCGCTCACCGGCCATCTGGTGCTCTCCACCCTGCACACCAATGACGCGCCGTCGAGCATCACCCGCCTGCTCGAACTCGGCGTGCCGTCCTACCTCGCCAGCGCCACCTTGCTCGGCGTGCTCGCGCAGCGTCTGGTGCGCACCCTCTGCCCCCATTGCAAACAGCCCGACGACGCCTTCGATCAAGAGGCGTTTCGCGCCGCCGTGGCGCCGTGGAAAACCCAGTCCGAAGTGCGCCCCTACAAACCCGTGGGCTGCGTGGAATGTCGCAACACAGGCTATCTAGGCCGCATCGGCCTGTATGAGCTGCTGAGTTGCAGCGAGTCGCTGCGGGCGCTGCTGGTGCGTAGCCCCGAACTCGGGCCGCTGCGGGCGCAGGCCATCAAAGACGGCATGAAACCGCTGCGCCTGGCCGGCGCCATCAAGGTGGCCGAAGGCGTCACCACCCTCGACGAAGTGCTGCGCGCCACCCCCGATCCACAACGCTGACCCCCCGGAGAGCACGATGAAAGCACGTCCCCTTGCCTTGCCCGTTGCCCTTGCCGCCGTGCTGGCGCTCGCCGCGCCAATGCCCGCGATGGCCTTCGACCTCGGCAACCTGACCAACCAGCTCAGCGGCGCGCTGGGCACGGCGCAGGCCCCTGCGCAACAAGCCGCGCAGCCGAACTCGGCCGGGCAGGGCGGCGGTGCGTCTTCGGGCGCGGTGAATGCCGCGGTGGCGGCGCTGAGCAACGGCGAAGTCGATCAGGGACTGAAGACCGCACTCTCGCGCGGCGCAGAGATCGCGGTGAAAGAGCTGGGCCGCGAAAACGGCTTCTACGGCAACGCCAAGTGGCGCATTCCCCTTCCGCCCGCGATTGAGAAGGCCAGCGGCCTGATGCGCATGGCCGGCATGGGCGCGCAGGCCGACCAGCTCGACCTCGCCATCAACCGCGCCGCCGAAGCCGCCGTGCCCGAAGCCAAAACCTTGCTGGTGGGGGCGGTGAAAAGCATGTCGGTGCAAGACGCCAAGGGCATTCTCACCGGGGGCGACGAAGCAGCGACCGATTACTTCAAACGCAAGACCGAAGCCCCCCTGACGCAGAAATTCCTGCCCATCGTCACCAAGGCCACCGACAAGGTCGGCCTCGCCCAGACCTACAACCGCTTCGCCGGTCAGGCCGCACAGTTCGGCCTCGTCAAGGCCGATCAGGCCAGCATTCAGCAGTACGTCACCCAAGAGGCGCTCAACCGCCTGTACCAAGCCATCGGCGAGCAAGAAAAAGCCATCCGCACCGACCCCGTGGGCACCGGCAGCAAGCTGCTTAGCAAAGTCTTCGGCGCGGCGCTGGGGCGGTGAAGATCGGGCGAGTCAGCGCGCGGATGCTATGAAGCTAGACCTGACCCCATTCGTTCCATGCTCCTGTCTCTCGTGTCCTCCGACCCCTCCTGTCCTGTTTTTTCTTAGTCAATGTCCGGGACGGCCGGCCACATTGGACGATGCAGCTTCACCCAGTTCTTCAGCTTTCGGCGGGCCGAGTCTCCAGCAGTGTCGATCTTCAGGAGGTCGCAGATGGCCTTCCATGTATTCAAGCCCTTCCTGCTCTTCAACTCTGGGACAGTCGAGGCCCACTCGATGGGATTCGGCGTTGGTGCCTTCTTAGGCTCTGCCCGCGCAGTTGCCGCAGACTCTCGAAGGATGGCATCAATCGGGTCTTCGGGTAGAGGCGCCGAGGCCGATGCGGCTGCGCCTTGGAGCACGCGCCGCAGCGCTGCACTGAAAGACAGATTTTCGAAGGGCTTCGGCTTGGCCAATTGCCAGACGAGTGCGGAAAGATCGTCGTCTACTTCAAATGTTGGCATGAGTGCCTCCATGAACAAGGAGGCACTAGTAAAACACTAGACAACACTAGTGTCAACTGATTTCTTACTAGTGTTTACTTGCGCGGGTGCGTCGCGGTGTCTTCGGAAGAAGATGTGGTCAGGTCTAGCTTTGATGCATTTGCTACAAGGCTAGACCTGACCCCGTCCATATGTTTGCTACAAGGCTAGACCTGACCCCGTCCATATGACCCCGTCCATAGTCTGACCCCATCCATATGTCCATATGTGCAAACGAATAAAAAGCGGCCAAACCCGGCAATGGCTTTTCTCGCGTGGCAGGGCACTATGGCAACAATCGCGTGCAAGAAGACGGGGTCAGGTCTAGCTTTGATGCATTTGCTACAAGGCTAGACCTGACCCCATCCATAGTCTCAACGAGGCGTGCCGTCGTTTTCGGCCAGCCAGTGGGTCCATTGGGCGAACAGCCCGGCGTCACCAGCGCACACGGCCGAGCGTTTTTCCAGGGAGTTGTTGAACACGGCCTCGCCCGCCAAGGTTTGCTCATGGCCGCCGGCCTCGCTGAGAATGAGGCTGCCTGCGGCGTAGTCCCATAGGCCCTGGCTGCCGTGCAGGTAGAGATGGAAGCGGCCTGCGGCGACCCAGCACCAGTCGAGCGCGACCGAGCCGATGGAGCGTTGCGAGCTGTAGGGTGGGCGCATCGCCAACTGCGTGGCCAGTGGGGCCGAAAGCCGCTTGAAGTCGATGCAGGCGATGGTCTTGGATAGCGGTACTTGTGTGGCGGGTACGCGCAAGGGCTGGCCGTTGAGAAATGCGCCGGCGCCCAGGGCGGCGCTGAAGACTTCGTCGCGCATGACGTCGACCACAACGCCCAGGCGAACCTGTCCGCCTTGTATCCAGGCCAGCGAGGGGCCGAAGACGGGCAGGCCGGCGGAGAAGTTGCTGGTGCCGTCCAGCGGGTCGAGCACCCACAGGCCGGGGCC
>NZ_JBYCKI010000080.1:0-31147 GCF_057473305.1 Thiomonas sp. TH-17 | reverse complement strand
CTCCAATATGGAAGCGTTCCAGGCCCGCCGGATGCAGGCGCGCTATCGCGCCGAGAACGGCAAGACGGAACTCGCGCACACCCTCAACGGCTCCGGCTTGGCAGTTGGGCGCACGCTCGTGGCGATCCTGGAAAACTACCAACGCGCTGACGGGGGTATCGACATTCCCCAGGCGCTCCAGCCCTACATGGGAGGGCTGATCCAGATCGAGCCGCGTGCCTGATATACTCGCAGGCTTTTCGCGACCACGACAGCTCGCAAGCTTGAAGCGACCTGTGAAGCGAACTGCAACGAACACCCAGGAAAGGTGGCAGAGTGGTCGAATGTACCTGACTCGAAATCAGGCGTAGGCGCAAGCCTACCGAGGGTTCGAATCCCTCCCTTTCCGCCAGTAAATCAATAACTTAGGCCCGCTCAATGCGGGTCTTTTTGTATCCGGCGAAGCCGCTTTGTGCGTAAAAATCTGCCATGTTCACCTACGCGCTGCGCTTTTTTGCGCCGATGGTGGCCACGGCCTGGGCGAGCTGTTCCGCCTGCAGGTGAGAATATCTCGATGTGCTGCGGGCGTCTCTATGTCCGAGCACCGCGCCAACGGTGTAGAGCGACACCCCGCCATTGATCATCTCGCTTGCGGCGCTGTGGCGCAGGTCATGGAAGTGCAGATGGGATAATCCAGCGGCGTCTCGCGCCTGCACCCAATCGGCACGCAGCGTGCTGCGGTTTATCTTGAGGGGAAGGTATTGCAGGCATCCGGCGATGCGAGGACTTGCCGGGACAGCGCGCATGTCACCGTTTTTCGTGTCCGTCAGCACCAAGGTTTTGCCCTGCACGCGAAGCGCCCAGAGTTCGCCCAGGCGCATGCCGGTGTAGAAGGCTACCCGGATGGCGACGCGGGTTTGATGGTGTCTGGCCAGACGTGCGATGCGCAGCATGGCCAGTCGCCCAGCATAGAAGTGGCGCGCATTACGAACCACAGGCATCTGCATGCGCTGTGTCGGATCGTCGGGCGTCAGCCCATGCGTCTTCCAGGCATACCGGCACGCGGCCTTGAGACATGCCAGCCGGTTTCGGATGGTCGCCGGTGACATCCCGCGCGCAGTTTCTGTGCGGATGATGGTGGCGCAAATCTCAGGCAGAGCGTCCATCCTGCGACCAGCGTAGGCCCAAGCAATCGCGGCTAGTTGCTCGACGGTTTTCTTGTAGCTCTTGAGTGCAGTTTTCCCCTGCACATACAGAGTGACGGCATCGTCAATCAGCGGCGAGTCGGTGGAGACACCAGCTGCAATCGCGTACTGTCGGGCGCATTCTGTGCGGTCGTAGGCGTCAGCTTGGGCTTGACTCCAGCCCGCAGGAAGCAGCTTGCTAAATCGGAGCCGCTGGCCATTGATCGTGCGCGCGAACTCCCAACGGTAACGACGGTTGCGTTTGTCGTAGCGGATCGACATGATTGAAGATAGGTTTCAACGTCATGGGCGGAAAATCGTACAGCGGTTGCAATCCGGTAAGAGGGCAGATCGCCACGCTGCGCCAGAGCATAGACTGTGCGCACCTTGATACCGAGGCGCTCGGCAACTTTTGATGCAGTGAGCATTGTCACCCCTTGAGCCGGTGTAAGGCGCGCGTTGGTGTAGTGCCGAGCAGTCGGCTCAGTTACTGGCTCATCGTCCCGATGAACACAGAGTCTGCTATCGCTTTCGGTGATGGTGGCGTTGCTCATGATGACGCCCCTTGTCTGTCAGTCAACACCTCAGCCAGTCGCTCGATCGCACCCCAAGGCGCAGCCATGACGGGAAAGCTGCAAGCCAACATCAGATTGGCAGGGAACCCAAAGTCCTCCACCAGCCCGCCGTCGAGCTTGTCGCGCACCCGGCCATCGGCGTCGCGCCAGGCCTTGCGCAGCACTGCGCACCGCTCGGTCGTGCTCCAGTCGTCCCCGATCCAACCCGCCACCTGCTTGCCCATGGCTAGGGCGAAAGCGGCTTCGAATACAGAACCGCTGTCGGGCTCCACGCCGCGGAACGGACTGAGATTCACCAACACCGCATCGCAGGCGCGCAACTGGTGAAGGTTGTGCTGGTAAATCTGCTCGGCCACCGGCAGCGGCCCCTCCGTATGCACTTCCAGCCCATCGGTCGGCGCAACCGCTTCCAGGCCAGCATGTGCACAAGCGGCGCGCAAGCGGGCGTAGCGCGCATCCCGATCTTCAAAGAACAGATCGGGGCCTGCCAGATAAACACGCGGCTTGCTCATGTCGAGCCCTCCTTGTTGTAAACGGCATCGAGATGACAGGCATACTCGGTCATGTTGCGAATCAGAATCACCCGGCCATCGTCCAGCCCACGACCCGCCTCGCCTGCATCCAGACAGGCCAATAGAAAGCGATTGGTCGCATCCGCTGCCGCGTTGAGCTTCTTGACCAGATCGAGTGCCGACCGGCGCTGCGCCGCTTTGGCTTTGTCCGCTGATTTCATCGCCGGCCTTTTCTATTCCCTGCCACGCGCGCAATCAGCCAGACCGCCGTAATCACCCCGGCCGCCAGCCCGGCCGTCTGCAGCACCGTCAGATGCCGCGTGGCCTTGAAGATCACGTCGTAGACCAGCCCATGCACCACCGAGCTGACGACCATGTGTCCGATGTCCATGTGCATCACGCCTTCTCCACCGCCTCACCGAGCGCCATCACCGCGCCCAGGCTCGCAACCGCCGAGATGCAGACATCCCGATGCGGCAGATGCCCCCAGCGCAAGGAAACGAGTGCAGCGCGGGCCGGGTGCAGCGCAATCGCGCTCTGCCCGCAGGTGTGAATGATCCCCTGTGCTTGATCGAGGCAGCGGATCGCCGCCTCGATGTCCGCAGGAGCAGGCCGCAAGCCGATGCGTGCAAAGGCAATGAGCCGTTGCGGGAGTTCAAGCCATTCATTGAGCATGGTGCGGCCTCCTGGTCAATCAATGATGTGATGCCCGCGCCCAGCCATGCGGCGACGCCTGATCTCCCAACCCAGCCGCTTGTAAACGGCCCACAAGAGCTTGCCCAACGACCAGAGCAGGGGAGACAGAATAAGCAGCTTGACCCAGAGCGGCGCATGCATGAACAGGTCAAAGAGCCCAACGAGGGTCAAGATGGCGATGATGAACGTCATACCTGCGTATTGCATGGCAATCTCCTTTCGGGTGAGATCAAGCGCCATCGCGTGCCGCAAGGGCCTTGGCGATCTTCTTGTCGGTCTTGTACTGGCTGAGCGCGTAGACTGCCCAGATCGTGGCTGGAATCCAGCCAATCACGGTGAGCTGGAGAACGAGGCAGATGATCCCGGCGATGGGGCGTTTGATGGTGAAGAACACCAGCCAGGGGAGGAAGATGGCAATGAGAAGACGCATGGTCAAGTCCTTTGTGATGAGGTGAGAGAATGTCAGAATGCGCCACCAATTTGGACCTTGGAGGCAGCGGTGCAAGCAGGAGAGACCTGATCAAACGAAGTCCCGTCTTTGGCGCGATGCCCTGTCTTCCAGGTGAACTGCGCTTCGCACCACTCGGACTCTTCCTGCCACGCATGAATTGCTGAACTGGGAACAGCGGCAATCTGAGCGCGATACTTTTTCAGTACTGCGTCCTTCGTCGGATCAATTTTGAAGTTGCGATCAGTTTGTTCCTGGGAAGGCAGCAGGCGCGCGGCAGAATCCGCCTGCATGGCAGCCTGGAAAAACGCCGTAGTCTTCCCCGGCCAAGGCTCAGGTTTTTTGACCAGCGCAAGCATGTCAGGGTTCTTCACGAACCACTCCGCTGTGTCCGCCAAATTGCACTTGTCATATCCCGCCTGATCTCCCGTGTTGAGGATGCGATAGGCATTCGCGTTGCACCAATCCTTCAACTTGGCAAGCGCGCTCGGGTCTTTCACCAACCCAGCCAGAGAGTCAGCCGACCCCTCCTGCTTCCCGCATCCCGCCAACACCCCCGCGCACAGCAGCGCGGCCAGTACAACAGATCGTTTCATCAAGAACTCCTTCAAGTAGTCATGGAAGAACGGGCATCACAAGCTGCCTTGAGCAGCACAAATCGCCGCAGGAAAGCTTCCGCCCAGTAAGGCGGGCCAAGACATTCCAGAGCTTGCCGCTCCGGGAATGGCTCAACCCCGTGGAGTATCGGCCACGGCAGGTTGATTTTTATGTCAAAACGCAACAAATCCCGCCGTTCCGTGGCAAGCGCCACATGATCTGCATGCTTCACGAGGTCGCGCCAGTCGTTCATCACAGAGCGCAACCCGAACGCATCCAGCACAGCCTCCTCGGCCTGGTGCTCCAGGTCGCTCCAGGCAGTGCCCAGCATCGCCTTGATCGGCGTCGGCACATCGCCGACATAGGTCTCATGCGCGTCATGCAGCAGCCCGCAGAGCAGCGCGGCAGGCGGGGCTTCCATCGCCTCCAGAATGCGCACCACCAGCAGACTGTGCGCCGCGACCGAATAGTGCCCGGCACAATGCCCGCCGAAGCGGCAGATCAGCGAGAGCGCGTGGGCGATGTCGGCAATCCGCACATCCCGCACCCGCAGCGCGCCCGGCACATAGTCGATTCCCGAGCAGGTCAACATATGCGCCAACGAAACATCCTGGGGACGACTATCTAGCCAAGCCCCGCCCTCGCACTCCGCATCGCACCAGGCGATGTCGTGCGCGGCCTCCGAATCGCGCGCCGGGAATACCCCGCCACCCACCTCCACCCCGTCTTCGAGCAAGCGCAGCCGCACGCCCCCGCCCAACTCAGGGCGACGAGGAACGATCTCATAGCTGTAGCGCGTCACAGCCGCACCTCCGCAGCCAAGCGTCCAGCCACCGGCAGTGCCAGCGCCCCCTGAGCAATCCGTTCAGCACGAGCGAGCAGCCCCTGCGCATAGCCGCGACGGTAAGCCTCACGCCGCCAAAGGGCTGGATTCGGGTCGCGCCCGGCAAAACCATCCCTGTCGCCGACAAAGGCATAGTCCACGGGGTAGCGATTGAAGAAGATCATGGCGCATCCCCCTCATGACCGTGCAGCGCGGGCCATTCCAGCCCATCTGTCGCGGCAACCGCCGCATCAGCAGGCTTGTCCTTTTCCCGCCTTGTCAGCAACAGCAGCTCATCGGCAACGACCTCGGTCGTATACCGCTCAACCCCGTCCTTGTCGGCCCACTTGCGCGTGCGCAACTGGCCCTCGACATAGGCCTGTGCACCCTTGGCCAGAAAGTCAGCCGCAACCTCGGCCAGCTTTCCGAACAGCACGACGCGCGTCCATTCAGTTTCCTCACGCCGTTCGCCGCCCTTGTCCTTCCAAGTGCGTGAAGTCGCAATCGCGAGGGTGGCAACGGCCACGCCTTCCGCCGTGTAGCGCACCTCGGGATCACGTCCGAGGTGGCCGATCAGTTGAACCTTGTTGAGAGAGGACATGCTTCACTCCATCGGTGAGATGGAGTGAAGATAGCGCACAGCTAATAAAAAAACAATAGCGAATCGCCTTTGTTTGTGATTTTTTGTTTCGCAATGCTTTTAGGTGACGTTCAGGTACATCCATGTGCCATCTGGTTGCCGCTGGAAGGTCATGCCTTGGGAGTAAGTCTCGCCACTCACGGAAGACTGATAGACCACTCGGAAACTCAGCGCGTTGAGCGCAGGCATCTGCCAGTTGTCCATTCGGACTACGTTGACACACATGGTTTTCGGCGCGTACCGCATGGTTGGAAGAGGCCCCATCAGGGCGCGAATGGTGCCGTTAGGCGCGTTGTATTCGCCAAGGTACTTCCCGGGATCAAAACCAGGGTAGCAAGCAAGGAATTGGACGATTTTCTGAATCGTCGGCCCCGCCTGCTGCACCGCAGTCTGTATTTGCGCCTGAGCCTGGGGCTGGTTGATCTGGGCCAGGAGTTGTTGTTGCTGCGCCGCCGTGGGCTGCGGCATCGGCGGTCCAACCGGGGCCGTGGCCGCAGCCATCGACTGATTGACAGCGGCCAACTGTTGATTCATGGCCTGCAGTTGCTGGGTGCTGCAGCCAGCGAAGCCGCCCAAGGCGGCAAGGCTTGCGAGAGTAAGGGTGAGTCGGGCGATGCGCATAGAGCCTGATCCTTAAAGAGAGTTGAAAGGGCTTGTGAACGGCGTTGCGCCCTGCATGGGCGTCTCTCGAATTCAGACCTCCCGGCCGCCCCACACCCAGACCACCCGCCCGTGAACGAGCAGATCATCAGAGCCTTGTGAGGCAACCTCCCAGGGGTCGTAAATCTTGTTGTCCGACATGACCTTGAGTGCCTTGGGCAGCTTTTGCAGGCGTTTCACAAAGGTCTCCGTCCCGAGGGTGAACACATACACCCCGTCGCGATCAACCTCACGCGCCGAGTGATCGACCACCACGATGTCGCCATCACGCAACGTCGGCTCCATTGAGTCGCCCGCGACCGTGATGAGCGCCAGAGAAGCGATGGCCACGCCCGCGTGGCGCTGAATGCGAGCGGCAATGTCCTTGCCGATGCGCACGCTATCCACCTGGGTGAGCGCGTCCACGAAACGCCCGTGCCCAGCGGCAGCCGTCAGATCAAGTCGGCGGATCAGCACCTGCCCATCCTCAGCATCCGGCCCCGCCGATCCCGAATGCACGTTATCCATCCAACCCCGCTCAAGCTGGAAGGCCTTCTCAAGGGCGCGCGCCATGGTGTCGCCCATGGCGCGGTTCTTACCTGTGTCTCCGTATTTGGCCGAATTCTTGATCTGCGAGATTTGGGCATGCGATCTATTGGTCGCATCCGCAACGGCCTGGATGGAGCCTGCGCTATCGATCAAGGCCAGGAGATTGGTCAGGCGTATTTCATCAATGGTCTTCATGGCGCTATTGAACGGATGGCAGTCGCTTCGAAGAACTAGCGCTACAAGATCAAAGGAGTAGCGCATCGCTAGTATTTAGATATACTCCGAAGCATGCACCTCCTCACCTACACCCGCCTGCGCTACGGCCGATCCGCCGCCCTGGCCGATGCCCTCGGCTATGCCCGCCCGCTGATCTCCCAGTGGGCGCACGGCGTTCGCCCCGTGCCGGTCATGGCCGCACTCGAAATCGAGCGCCACACCCAGGGTGCCGTCATGCGCTGGGACTTGCGCCCCGACGACTGGCACCAAATCTGGCCCGAGCTCGTCGGCGCGGCAGGCGCGCCCCCAATCCCAAAACAATGAGGGAGACTAAGACGTGATCGACACCCGCGAAATCCGCCACTTCCACCTGTTCTGCGGCCTCGGCGGTGGCGCCAAAGGATTCAACAAGGCCCAGCCTCGCATCCCTGGCCTGCAAGGGCAGATGCGCTGCATCGGCGGCGTTGATGTGGACCCGGCGGGCATCGCAGACTTCTCACGCCTGGCCGGCGTGCCCGCCACGATGCTCGACCTCTTTGATCGGGGGCAATACCGTGACTTTCACGGATCAGAGCCGCCCGTTGGCTGGAAAGAGGCGACGCCTTCGGACATCCAGCGTGCTGCGGGAAATGAGCGCCCGCACATCGTCTTCCTGTCCGCGCCCTGCAAAGGGTTCTCCGGGTTGCTCTCGGAAACGCGCAGCAAGACCACCAAGTACCAGGCACTGAACCGGTTGACCGTGCGCGGCGTGTGGATGATGCTCGAAGCCTTTGGCGATGATCCGCCTGAGTTCGTCCTGTTCGAGAACGTGCCCCGCATCCAGAACCGAGGCGCGCATCTGCTCAGCCAGATCACGTCCTTGCTTGAGCAGTACGGCTATGCCGTTGCGGGCGCACCGCACGATTGCGGCGAGCTGGGCGGCCTGGGGCAATCGCGCAAACGGTATCTGCTGGTCGCCCGCCATCGGGAGAAGGTTCCACCGTTCCTGTACGAGCCCCAGAAGCGCCCGCTGCGCAGCGTGGGCGAGATCATCGGTAAGTTGCCGCTGCCCATCGACGGCATCGGCGGGCCGATGCACCGGATGCCACAACTGGCCTGGAAGACGTGGGTGCGTCTGGCCTTCGTTGAGGCAGGATCGGACTGGCGATCCCTGAACCGCCTGGCCATCGAGAACGAGATGCTGCGCGACTATCTGGTCGTGCCGCAGATGCACGACGGCGTGCTTGGGGTGCGCCACTGGGATCGACCCACAGGAACGATCAGTTCCAGCGGCAGGCCCATGACGGGCGCCTACGCGGTTGCAGACCCGCGCTTTGACGGTCAGCGCAACGACTATATGCAGTATGGCGTGATCCCGTGGAACAGGCCGACCGGGGCGATGATCAATGTGAAGTCGCCAGGCCAAGGAAAATTTGCAGTGGCCGACCCACGGCACATGGGGTCGCCGGAGCACAGCAACGAATTCCGGGTGGTTCGGTGGCGAGACGCCTCACGCGCCGTCACCGGCGGCCACGGCACGAGCCAATGTGTCGCTGATCCCCGTGGCGGTCTTGATCCGAACAAACTGCACAGCAAATATGAAGTCGCCGCCTGGGAAGGTGGTGCGGTGTCCGCTGCGGCCGGCCACGACAACGGCCGCTGGAGTGTTGCTGATCCCAGAGAGCCTGCATGCTGCTTCGATGTGGAGGACGCAGCAATCGCGCCCTGTGAAATGCCTGGGGCGAATGACAAGCTGGCGGCTCGGATCGTTGCGGAAGATGGAACCTGGCACCGGCCATTCACCACCCTGGAATTGGCCTCGCTGCAGAGCCTCGTCGATCCCGAAGATTGGCTGGAGCTTGACGGCCTCAGCGACAGCGCCTGGCGCGAACGCATCGGCAACGCGGTGCCGCCAGACGCGGCCCAGGCGATTGCTGAAGAAATCGGGCGCACCCTGCTGCTTGCCTGGACGGGTGAGACCTTTCAGTTGTCCGCGACCCCGATTTGGGTGCGGAACATCGACATTGCGCTCGCAGTGGATGTGCCGCAGTTTGGCTATTGAGGAAGCGCCATGCACGATAAAGACGGTTTTCTTGCCCCCCTCACCCCGCCCACCTGCGACCTGCGCGCCATGCCTCACATGCCGCTGGACGTGACGCGCCTGCTCAACTCCGACTTCATCGCCCAGACCGACTGCCCCGCCTTCAAGGCCGGCATGACGCTGATGCTGACAAGCTGGCAGCAGGTGCCAGCCGCCAGCCTGCCGTCGGACGACAGGTCCCTGGCCTGGCTGGCCCACGTCACCCCGCAGCGCTGGCGCAAGATCAAAGACCAGGCCCTGCGCGGCTGGATGTTGTGCAGCGACGGCCGTTTGTATCACCCCGTCATCGCCGAGTTCGCGCTGGACGCCTTCGACAAAGTGCGAGAGCGCCTCGACGACAGCGCCCCGGCCCGGCGCATCAGCAGCAGCGCCGAGCGCATGCGCCGCCTGCGCGCCCGGCAGAAAGCCGAGCGTGACGCCGCGTCACAAGCGTCACATGTGACGCCGGGAGTGACGCTCGGTGACGTCACCAGTGACGTCACATGTGACGGCTGTGACGCGTCACCCGTGACGCCCCCTCCCCACCCCCCACCCACCCAAGAAGAAGAGAAAGAGAAAGGGAGTGACGCGCGTGACGCGTCACCTGTGACGCCCGGTGTGACGCAAGAAGTGACGCCCGTCACTGCGTCACAGCCCCAGCGTCACCTGCCCATCCTGCAGGCAATGCCCGCGTCTGCAGGCGCTCACGCGCCTTCGCCGCCCCCCATCTCTCAGACACAAGACACGAGCCCCAACCCGGCGCCGATGGACGGCAAAGCCAAAGGCAAACACCCGTCACTCACGCCTGCAGAAAAACAACTCGCCGAGCAACTCTGGCAGCACTACAGCGAGGCCTTCCAGTCCCGCTACGACGCGCCACCGCTGCGCGACGGAAAGGTGAACTACCAGCTCGCCAGCCTCACCCGCAGCCTGGGCCAGCAAGCTCCGGCCGTCGCCGTTCACTACCTCCAGAGCAACCACGACTGGTACGTCCGCAAGGGACACGATCTTGGCACCCTGCTGGCCGATGCCAGCAAGGTGAGAGCCGACTGGATGGCCGCCAGCAAACGCGCTGCCCAGCTCGATGCCGTGCGCGCCCGCAACCACCAGCCCCCGCAAACCTCCACCCCGCCCAAGGAGTCCCCACCCGCCCCGGAAACCATCCGAGCCCAGCTCGCCGCCCTGCAAGAGAAATTCACCCCCCGCGCCGCCAGCGCCTGATCCTCTCAACTCCTCCCCACCATGCAAGCGACCGCCATGACCTCCACCACAGCCCTTCCCCTGGACTTCGGCACCCCCGGCGCCGACCCGCAGCAACTGCGCGCCGTTCCACTCGATGCCGTGCAGACCGAGAGCGACTTCCCCGTGCGTCGCCTCGATGCCGACACCCTCGACGACCTGGCCCGGAGTCTTCAAATCGTCGGCCAGCTTCAACCCATCGGCGTGCGCGCCGCAGGGAAGAACTGGTCACTGATCTATGGCGAACGGCGCGTGCGCGCTGCCCGACTGCTGGGCTGGCGCACGCTGCTGGCGCGGGTGTTCTCACCCATCGGTGCCGCCCCCGTGGTGCTGCGCGCCACCGAGAACATGCACCGGCAGGAATTCAGTCTGGAAGATGCCGCCGACACGGTGCTGCGGCTCGTCGGCGCAGGCATGACGCCGCCGAGCATCGCCAAGGCCCTCGCCAGGCGCGAGGCCTGGGTGAGCAGCATGCTGTCCTTCGCCCGCAATCCTCTGGCTCGCGAACTGGCCAGCCTGGGGCGTTTGCAGTCGGTCTCCGCCTGGGAGTCCTTCGCTGCGCTCGACCAAGCCGAGCAGGGCACCGTGCTGGAGTCCAGCGACACCATCACCGTGGCCCGCTGCGACGAAGCCCGTCAGGCGTCCCGACAGAAGGAGGCGCGCCGACAACGGCATCTGGCGCCTGCCGCCCCAGAAGCTCCACCCTCTGCGGCGCACGCGGAGGGTGAAGCGGCACAAGCCTGCGTATCTGCCTCCGCGCAGGCCTGCGCATCCGCCGAACAGGACATCGGCTGGCGAAAAGAAAACCCGCCGCCGGACAACGCTATCACCATCACCCTGCGGCAGGGTCAAAAGCAAGCCCTGCAGCGCATCATGGTCGACGAGAACCGTGATCTGGACGACATCCTGCAGGAAGCGGTCGATGTTTATCTCACCCATCGGCAGGGAGCAGGCCATGAATGAATCGCAGATGACGACAACACAGGCCGCCCAAGCGCTGTTCACGAGCCTGCTCGATGAGCAGGTCCATCTGTTTACAGGCGTCAGCACCCTGAGCATGGACGATGTGCGCCAGAGCCTGTACCTCTTCTGTCTGGAGCACGCAGCAGGCATGGACGCCTTCAATCCCCTGCTGGGCACCCCCAAGAACTACATCATGGGCCGCATGTGGGGTCTGGTCGAGCGCTGGCGGCCGATGTCCTCGCTCGATGACATCCTGACCGATGACCACGACCAACCCATCCGCCAGAGGCTGCCCGATGCCCTGCAGGCGCCGGGGGTAGAGGCCGCGCTCATCGCCCGCGCGCAGCGCCAGGCCGAAGAACAGATTCGTGACGACCTCGAACGCGCCAATCGCAAAACCATGCACGGCCTGCCGACCACCGTCGCCCTGGTCACCCACTGCGACCGGCCTCTCAGCGAAGTCGCCCGCCTGTGCGGCAAGAACAGGTGGCGGCTGCGCCAGTCCGTGCGTCAGCAGAGCAGCGGCTTGGCGCAGGGCGGAGGTCTCGCAGGATAATGCCGAATATGAAAACCGTCGGCCACCGGAAGCCCCACACGATCACCCTGCACGCCAGAGCCGGAGCGCTGGAGGAGTTCGGGCGTTTCAACGACGCCTTTCACAGCCTCGCCCGCACACGCATCCTTCTTCCCAAGGGAGTGTTCAGACTGTCCCATGAGGAAGCCGACAGGCAGATGACCGAGGGCATCGCCCGCGGCATGGCTTTGTTGGCAGCGGAGCACAATCAAGGTGCACCTGACGCCACCCGACAAGGCAAGAAGTGATGCAGAGGATGTTGCAGACCTTGCGCTCAGAGATCGACAGGATCGACGGACAGATCATTGAGCTTCTCGCCAGACGCTTCGCGGTCACCCGGCAGGTCGGGCAACTCAAGGCGCATCATGCGCTGCCAGCGGTAGACGCAGAGCGCGAATCTGCCCAGCAGTTGCGCTATGAGCAACTCGCGCGGGCAAATGGCCTCGACCCGGCTTTAGTCACGGGTCTGTTTCGTGACATCATCGCAGCAGTGGTGCGTCAGCACGGTGAAGCCATCACCCCAGAACGCCCCGGATCAAGCCAGCCGCCGCGCAGCCGGAAAGATCACGGCAACGAGCGGTGAGTCACCACTTCGCGGCCAGCCCATTACCCTTGGGAGCCAGCGGACTCGCCTGCGGCGTCCAGGTGATGGCCGGGCGAACCGGCGGCAGCGCAGCGCCGACAGTGGCCCATGGCGCAATCTGCCCGCCTGGGATGGCTGGCACGACAACGCCCGCTTTCCCAAACACCTTCTCCCCATAAGCCATTCCCACCGGGCTGCGAAGCCTGCCGGTGTTGTACGCCGACAAGGTGGCGCGCAGATCGCCCGAGCGCGTCCACCCCTCCATCAGAACCGTCTGCGCGGCGCGCAGGTTCTGGCAGGGATCGAGAACCTGATCGACGCCCAGCCCCAGACGGGGCAGGTTCTTGCTGCTGATCTGTGCCAGGCCGATGTCCACCGAGTGCCCTTGGGCGATCAGCTCACGCGCCAGCCGTGCGGCCTCAGCCACTGTCGTCGGCGCATAGCTCTTGCCACTGGTGTTGTCATGCAGAGCCAGCGGATTACCACCGCTTTCCTGCTGCACCACCGCGGCCATCGTCACAGGCGCGATCTGGGGTGCGCATTGCTCCATCAAGGCGATCGCGCTCATCAGGGGGAAGGCGAAGAAGCGACAGATTGCGACGCAGGGATGGTCGCTCGCTGATCGGGGGCCGAAGGCGAACCCGGCGTGCGGGATTCCCCGCCGCCGCAGCCGGACAAGGCCACCGCGCAGAGGGCGAGGGCGGCCCAGTATCGGACCGCGACGGATACCCGCGAGTTCATGCCAAGCCCCCTGTTTCTGAGCATTCAAAACGCACGACGTGGGAGCCGACAGGCAATAGCCGGTGCTCCACATGTGCGCGAACCGCATTGCGCAGCGCAAGCGCCTCAAACTGCGCGCCGTGCTGCTTGAGCGATGCCAGCGTTTGCGCCGGATCGACTGCGAAAGCCTGCTGGCAAATGATCGGCCCTTCGTCCAGCGCGTCCGTCACATAGTGGGCCGTGGCACCCATCACCCGAACCCCGCGCGCCAGCGCTCGCTCGTAGGTGTTGGCGCCAACAAAGGCGGGCAACAGCGCGTGATGTACGTTGATGATGCGATGCGGAAACCGCGCCACCATCTCGGGTGGCAGGATGCGCATATAGCGCGCCAGAACGATCAGATCTGGCGCGATTCCGATGGACGCAAAGAAATCGGCGGCGTGCAGGCGCTGCTCCCCGCCCACAAAAAACGGCACGCCATGGGCGCGCGCCAACGGCTCCAGCGCGGCATTCGTGGAGATCACCGCGCAAACTTGAGCCTTGTCATGGTTGGCCTGGCACCACTCCAGAACCGCTCGCGGAGATTCCTCCTGCCGCGTGACGAACAGGGCGATCTGCTGAGCAGATGCATTTGCCGAGACGGCGCGCGCGGCGATCACGGGCATGCGGCATTCCGCCAGCACCTGCCGAACCTCTTCAAATCGGGCCTGGGTCATACGCGCCCGCCAGGCGAGGGTGCGAGTGGCTGCGTGGGGTGCCAGAGCCCCGGCCTCTGCACCGACCAGATCCTTGATGCCGATCTCGGCTTCCCCCGCAGCGGGCTGTGCAATCGCGCCCATCACGATCTGGGGCGGGTCGCCATAAAAGCTGTAGTCCACCCCTTCATAGAAGGAGTAACTGGCCGCGTCGTACCCGCTCATGAGCGGGTCTCGGGGGTCTTTTTGGCGTTGCTTACCAGCGGACGCCCAGGGCTCACGACACTCCACCCCCCGCGCAACGGCACATGGGCAGAACGGGAAGCGTGAATCTTCAGCCAAGCCACCAGCATGAGGAGTGCAGCAATGCCGAAGAGGATGGCGAAGATGCCAAAAACGATGACAGACATGTCCAAGGGGGTCATAGCAGCCTCCGGTCAGGGTTGCGGCGCCAGACGTTGGCGCCTGACCCTGACTCTGCGGGTGTGGGACAAAAGCCCCTGTCCCCACCCCGCAGAGTCTCCAGAGAACCCTTACCCTTCTCTGGAGACAACATGCGCCTCATCATTGCCGAGAAACCCTCCGTCGCCCAAGCCATCGCCGGTGTCATCGGCGGGGACAAACGGGAGGGTGGCCACATCAACTGCTCGCAGGCCCACACCCGCGTGACCTGGTGCTTCGGCCACCTGCTGAAACAGGCTAGGCCGGAGGACTACGCAGGCGGCCAGGTACTGGCGTCGCATCTGCCCATAATCCCCAGAAATTGGAAACTCTCGCCGCGCGACGGCGGCGCAGGCAAACAGATCAAGGTCATCCGCGAGCTACTCAATACCGCCGACGAAGTCGTCAACGCCGGTGACGCCGACCGCGAGGGCCAGTTGCTGGTCGATGAGGTCTTGCTGTTCCTGAACTGGAAGGGCAAGACCTCCCGCCTGTGGCTGTCCAGCCTGGATGACGAAAGCGTGCGGCGTGCGCTGGTGAGTCCCAAGAACAACGACGCCCTGCGCCCCCTCTACGAATCTGCCCTGGCCCGCCAGCGCGCCGACTGGCTCATGGGCATGAACGCCTCCATCGCCCTGAGCCGCAATCTGCAAGCCTGCGGCGTGCAGGGCGCCTGGAGCGTGGGCCGGGTGCAGACCCCGACCCTGGCGCTGCTGGTCGATCGCCAGCGCGACATCCAGAACTTCAAACCGCGCGATCACTACCAGGTGCAGGCCACTCTCGATGGCGACATCCGCGCCCTCTGGCAGATTCCCGAAGACCTGCAAACCGATGATGGCCTGCTGCTGGACAAGTCTGCCGCCGAGACCTGCGCCCAGGCGGTGCAGGGCCAGCGCGCAATCGTCTCCACCTTCACCCGCAAGGCGGGCGAGCGCCAGGCGCCGATGCCCTATGTCCTCAGCACTCTGCAGAAGACGGCCAGCAGTCGGCTGGGCCTATCCGCCAAGGACACGCTGGCCGCGGCGCAGGAACTCTACGAAGCCAAGCTCGCCACCTACCCGCGCTCCGACTGTCCCTGGCTCCCCGTCGAAATGCACGCCGCCGCCGCGCAGATCATTCGCGCCCTGGGCGCAGCGGAAATGGCCGGCATCGACCCCGAACGCCGTCATCCCGCCTGGAACACCGCCAAGGTCGAAGCGCATCACGGCATCATTCCCACACGCCGCGGCCTCGCCGAGGTCTCGGGCCTGTCCGAGAACGCGAAAAAGATATACGGCCTGCTGCGCGAGTCCTACCTGCGCCTGTTCATGTCGCCGGAAACCTTCGAGACCCGCGAAGCCCTGTTCACCTTTCCCGGCGCAGAGCGCTTCAAGGCCAGCGCCCGCATCGTGCAGGAACCCGGCTGGACGCAGCTCGGCCAAGCCGACAACAGCGCGGAAGACGACGAGACCGGGCAGGTCGCCAGACTGCCCATCCTGACCGAGGGCCAGCAACTGGCCTGTGAATCCGCGCAAGTGCTTGCCAAGCGCACCAGCCCGCCCAAGCCCTACACCGACGGCACGCTCATTGCCGCCATGACGGGCGTGCACAAACTGGTCACCGACCCGAAGCTGAAGGCGCGACTGAAGGAGACTTCAGGGCTGGGCACCGAAGCCACGCGGGCCTCGATGATCGAAGTTCTGATCGCCCGCGAGTACGCCGAGCGGAAAAAGAAAGAGATTCACCCGACCGACCGCGGCGTGCAGTTGATCGACATGCTGCGCAAGGTCGCCCCCGACCTGGCCGACCCCGGCACGACCGCCTTGCAGGAAGATGCGCTGGCAGCAGTGGCCAGCGGCCGGACGACGTTCGACACCTTCATGTCGGCCCAGCTCGATGCCGTGCGCGAGTCCACCAAAAAACTGCTGTACGGCCAATTTGGCATAACGCCCGCCAACTTTTATGTCTGTCAGGCCTGCGGCGGCAGCGGTTGCGCCCAACGCACCAGCAAGGCCGGAACGGCGTATCACCGCTGCCTTGACTGTGGCGCGGCATTCGCCGACGACGCGGGCAAACCCGGCAAGCGCTTCGAGGACAAACCGCAGGATGTGCGCGCCGCAGCCAAAGCGGCCGCATCCGGCCCGAATTGCCCGAGTTGCGAGAAGTCCACCTTCAAGAGCACGACCAGGACCGGCAAGCGCTATTACCGCTGCAGCGGGTGCAAGTCCGCCTGGTGGCCAGATCGCGAGGATGAAGGAAAGCTCGGGACGAAGTGGGAAGATCGGAAGTAAAATCAACCACATGAATGAACCAGCCCGTCACGCGGAGGATGTACGTCAGCACATGGCCGCCAAGGCTGAAAAAGTGCGACGTGACATGAGACTCCGGGAATTACACCGCATCGCCAGCGAGCGTCTGGCTGATGATGCGTTGGGCGCTCAGGCGCGCCTGCGCGCCATTCATCGGGTTGATTTGTGGGAGTCGAGGGGGTTGTGCAGCAGGGATTACATTGCCGCATGGCGACGCCTTCTCGCACTCGATGCCGCCTCATTTCGTCATGAAGTGCTAAGCGACGCGCCCGGCATGGTGGCCCTACGCCAAAACACACCGTTCGGTTTTCTGTTGCGGGAATGAAACGTGCAGATATTGAGCTGTTGCTCAATCAGGCCAAGCTGCTCACAAACCACAGCCACTTCGTCATCATCGGCAGTCTTTCCATTCTGGGGGCCGCTGAGCGCCCCCCAGAATCGATGACAGTATCCATCGATGTGGATTTATACCCGCGAGATGATCCTGGGCGAGCCTCGGAGATGGCGTCCCATCTAGGTCTGGGCAGCGCTTTTGAAGAGGAGCATGGCTTTTACGCAGACCCGGTTTCGCCACGCCTTGCGTCCCTGCCAGAGGGGTGGGAATCTCGCATGATCCCGATCAAGTTTCAGTCCGGTGTAACGGCCTGGTTCATCGAGCCGAATGATGCCGCAGTCTCCAAATATGTGAGGAGCGAACCCCGAGACCGCGCCTGGATTCGCGGTGGGCTATCCGCGGGGATTCTGTCGATGCCGACTATCGAATATCGGTTGCAGGAAACCTATGCGGACGACAGCGAGATCGATCTGGCAAAGCAGTCGATCAAAGAAGATAAGGCTTGGTTGGCCGAGAAGGATTTTGGACGGCACCCAGATCGGAAAATCCGCAAGGGGGCGCGGCGCGGCAACGAGCGCTAGCAATCTCAGAGATTCACCGCGGTCACCACCGCCACTCCCATCAACCGCACCCACGCCCGCGTGCTCGCATCCTGAATCTCGGGGGCGGCGCTCCCGGGCGCAGCCCACCAGGCATTGGTCTGCGCCACAATCACCGTCGGTCGCTGCAACAGCGCCTCAAGCCACGTCCAAGGCTGCACTTGTTCCACGCAAATCGCGGCCCACACGCGTTGCCCGTCAAGGTCAAGCACCCGTTGCCACCAGGCAGGACGCAGGGTGCGCGGATTCCAAGGCTGCCAGTCACCGCCCAGCAGCAGGCCCGCAGCCTCTGCGACCGGCACCGGATCGGCGTACCCATGCCGGACCTGCACGACCGCATCGCGCGCATCCATCTGCACGCCGAGCAGCCAGACCTGCCCCGGCGGCACCGCTGCAGCGAACTGCGCTCGGGTGCCGTCGTACCAGTCTGGCAGGATGGCTTCAGGAAACACCAGCACCCGCGCCGCAGCCCCCTGGGAGAGACCTGCGGCGATCACCGCTTGATTGTTGGCGATGCCGGCCAGGACATTGCCGTCGTCCGGCTTGATCTGCGTGTGTATGCCAACCCAGCCTTCTGGCAAAGCCGGAGCAAGCCCGATTCCATGCTTGACCACTGCAGCGGCATTCGCCAAGACCGCGCCCACCAGCAGTGAAACCAGCACTCGGCGCGAACCCTCCCCGTCGCGCAAAGCCAGCGGAAGGATGACCGCGAGAGCCAGCATGAGCAGCAAACCGATCCATCCCATCGCCGGGAACAGCACGCCTGCGGCATTCATCGGCGAGAGCCAGCCGATCACGCCCAGCGGGGGCAGGGCGGTCAGCAACAGCGCGGCCAGCAAGCCGCCGCGCCGGGGCGGCAGCGCCCACGGCAAGGACAACGCCAGCGACGCCCCTGCCCATGCCGCGCAGGCCATCAAGGCGTGATGCTTCCCCCAATAGCCCAACACCGCCGAAACGATCGGCCAGCAGCCCACCGCGTAATAGGCCAGCGCCACCCCGAACCGGCGCCGCGCCGTGCCGCTTGCCGCGACCAGCATGGGAAGACACAGCGATGCCAGCGGCCCAATGAGGCTGGAACCGCCCCACAGCCAGGCGCTGCCGGCGGCAGCCGCGGCGAGGATCGGCCATTCACTTGCCAAAGCGCGGCGCATGGTCAGGAGCCGTCAGCTTCTGAATCATCTGCTGCTGCAACTGCACCGTCTGCTCCAACTGGAGCTTGCCCGCCAAGAAACCGACAAACAACGAGAAAGCGATGACCACGCCCAGGATCGCCATCGAGGTCAGCGAAAACATCTCCCGCAAACCGCTGGTCACCCCTTCTCGCACCGCCGACCTGACCACCCCCTCATCCACCTTCGCGTTCACCGGCCGCGCCGCCGCCTCCTGCAGGCCGCGCAAGCCGACGATCACCGGCGTCAAATCCATCGGCGCCGCATCCGCCTTGCCCGACTCCAGCACCGCCGCCTTCACCGCGGCCAGCACATCCGCCCTCGGCGTGCTGCGCGCCCAGCCCCAGGCAACCAGCGTGACCTGGGGAATGTTGCTCGGGTCATCGACCTCAAACTGGGCGCGCTGCATGATGCCCAGCAGTGAGCGAATCTCCTTCCATTCGTCCTCGGCAGGTAGCCGCCCGAGCACATCCATGAACACCTGTTCCGAATTGCTGTAGGCCATCACACCACCTCCACATCCACAGACTCGATCGGCTCCAGCGCCGCCCCGGCCCGTTTGAGCCAGGACTGCAGGGCCAGCCGGTAGCCATACGGCAGCGGCCGACCGTCGATGCCCGAAGCCAGCACCTCATGGAACGGGCGACGCCCGATCATCACCGCGAGCTGGTCGTTCATCTCCGGCAGTTCAGTCTCGACCCAGGCGCCTTCCTCCACCAGGCGCTGCCGCAGCGGGTCGGTCTGCCAGAGCACGAACTTGTCCGCCGAACCGAAGAACAGGTTCTTCACCACGATCCCGGCCTCATAGCGCGCGGGCATATTGCGCAGGCGGTAATCCAGCGCCCGGATGCTCTCCTGAGTGCGGCTGAGCAGCCACACCGGCACCGCATTGGCCTCGCGCAGCACCTCGCCGACGATGTGGATCGACCCGTCGAATGCCCGCGTGCCGATCTGCGCCGGCATATTGATGATGATGCGGTACTCCGCCGTCTGGGCGGCAGCGCCGAGCATGGCCAGCTTCGTACCCAGATCGATCCAGCCGCTCTCGGTGGAAAGATCGAGCAGCGCCGTGCTGGCGATGCCGCCGCCAGGCCGCAGCCCTCCTTCGCCGCACACGTCCGGGTTGGAGAGATCGGCGTCATAGACCACCAGACGGGGACGCTGCTCCTCTTCTCTGGACAGGAAGTGATGAACCAGCGCACGGGCGGCCAGGCTCTTGCCGACGCCGCCTTTGTCGCCATCGATGATGAATGTCTTGAGCATGATGAAAAACCTTTCAGTCAGGATGAAAAAATGACCGGGCAGCGCCCCGGCGGCGTCCGGCGGCAGCCGGGAAATCAGGCGTTGTGCTCGCCGATGAACTTGCGCCGCGCCTCGGGCGGCCCCTCCAGGTTCTTGCGCAGGATGTAGTCCGCCTCCGATTCCTCCGGCAGGCGGTCAGAGCCGTCCGCCCAGGGCGGCAGCTCCAGACCTTCCAGTCCGCGTGCAGTCGGCGGGGCGCTTGCGGCGGTTGGCGTCTTTGCGGCGGGGCGCTTGACCATGGGTGAGGCCGATGGGGGGCGGGCCGGCGCCGGTCTGGCTTTGGGCGTCGCGGGCACGGGCGACGGTGCACGCAGGTCAAACCGTCCCCGTCGTTTCCGAATCGCGTCCAGAGCATGTCGCAAGTCGTCCGCCGGAATGCTTGGCATGCACTTCTTCAGGTAAGCCAGAATCTCGGCGGGCTTCTCGTCGCTATCGAACAGGGCGAACAGTTCGTCCTCGATCGCCATCAGACTGTTGAGCGCGAACTGCCGTGGATTGCTGGCTTCTTCGGCACGGGCGCGCGCCTGTGCGGTTTCTCGCTTGCGCCGTGCGATTTCCCGCAACTCGGCTTGCGTCTGCTTCAGTTGCTGGATCGCCGCGTCGCGGTCGAATGCCCCCGCGTCGTCCGGCGCTTCCGGCTTGTCCTCGTTTTGCGTCATCGTGATTCCTCATGTGTGCGCCTTTCATCAGCGCCCTACCCGGACTCTGCGAGGTGGGGCCAGCGTGCGACAAGGGAACCGCGGAGAACCGGCATCGGCGTCCGCACGTCGGCGAAGCGCGTCCGCTGCGCGGCGGATCGTGTCCAGGAGGGTGTCGGGGCGCAGCCCTGACCAAGCGTTTCGTGACATGGCGCCGCCAGGCGTCGGACAGCCGCGTCCAGCGGTGTCCGAAATGTCCCACGAAACATTACCTTGTACGGTTTTTACGCATCGGACGTTTGGACAACTCCGGCACACGCCCGGCTCAAACCGCCTCACGACTGACCAGAGACGCGACACGCCTCAGACAGACCGTGCCGTCCCCACCCCGCAGAGTCACGGCATGGACTCTCAAGATCGCAAGCCGCACACCGTGCGCGTGCGCCTCTCCGCCGCCCAGCTCGCCGACTTGCGCCACCAGGCACAGGCCGCCCGCAAGAGCGTGTCGGAACTCATCCGGCTGCGCGCCACCCTTCAACCCGTGATCAGCCGCGCCGACGACACCGCCGCGCAGCGTATCGACCAGCTCGGACGCCTGCTCAAACACCTCTACCCCAAAGACAAAGGCTGGGCCACTGGAGACGACCGCCGCCGCTGGTGGCAACTGGTCGAAGAACTCCAGCGCACCGCCGCCATCCTGAGAAGGACACCCTGATGCTCGCCAAAGTCATCACCCTCAAACCGGGCGCGCCCAGCAAGGGATTCGCTCACGTCATGCGCTATGTCATGCGCGGCAATGAAGAACTGCCGCCCGGACAGACCCTGGACGGCGGCCACTTCAACATCGACGACGACCAGCTCTACTGGACGCTCGACGAACACCGTCTGGCCTACGCCGAAGACCTTGCCGGCGTCTGCGACGGCACCGCCCGAGACTGCGAACGCAAGGGCCGTTTCAAAGGCAACCCCGTCTATCACGTCGCCATTACTTGGCAGGAGGGCGAACATCCCACGGCGCAGCAGGCCGAGCACGCCTGCAAGCACGTCATGGACGCGCTGGGCTTTGGCGAGCATCAGGCCGCCTGGGCCACCCACCGCGACACCGACAACGATCATGTGCACCTGGTCATCAACCGCGTGCACCCAGAAAAACTCATCGCCGTGCAGCCGCCGTTCAAGAAGGACTATTTCATCCTCGACCGCTGCATGCGCGAACTCGAACTCGAATTCGGCTACGCCCGCGCCAACGGCCCCTACATCACCCTGGACACCGACCAGGGGCCGGCCATCGTGCGCATGAGCCGGGCGGAACGTCGGGAGCGAGGGCTGCTGAAAGAGGAGGGCGCTCGCCCCACAGACCGTGCACGCCGCGCCGAAATCAATATGGGCGCCGATTCCTTCCAGTCCTGGGTCGCCAGCCAACCCGCCCAAGACCTGCGCTCCGCCGTGCAGACCTCTGGCGCCACCTGGGCCGATGCCCATCAAGCCCTGGCGCAGCACGGCGTCACCCTTCAGGCCAAAGGCTCCGGGCTGGTGGTCACCACTCAGCTCGACGACGGCCGCATCCTGGCGGCAAAAGCCTCTCAACTGGGCCGCTGGGCGAGCAAGGCCGAACTGGAAAAGCGCCTCGGCCCCTTCGTTCCTGCACTGCAAACCCAGGCAGGGACATCGAAGGCCTACGCGGCGTATGTCAAGACCAGTCGCCGCCAAACCGACAAACCGGAACGCGCTCCCGGAAAAATCCCAGCCCGCGATCCCGACCTCCGCGCCTTGCGCAGGCAAGCCCGCGCCGATGCCCGCGCCGCACTCGCCGCCCGCTTCGAAGCCGAACAAACCGCAGGGCGTGCGCAGCGGCCCCAACTGCGCGCCCAGCTTTACAGCCAACAGCTACGTGACCGCTCAGTACTCGCAGCGCAGCAGCGTCAGGAACGCAAAACTCTCACGATGCAGGCGCGCCAGTCTGGCCAGCCGCTGGCCGTGGTGCAGTCCCTGTGGGCGCTCAGGGCTGCGCAGCAGCGCGAAGCCCTGCAAAAGCGCCAGGCGGCAGAGCGCAAGGCGCTCTCGGCCAAATTGCCCAAGCAGGAGGTGTGGCGCAAGTGGGTGGAGCGCGAAGCAAGCCAAGGCGACGAAGCGGCGCAGGCCGCGCTGCGCGGCATCAGCTATCGCGAGCAGCGCAAGAAGAACCAACAGATCGACGGCATCGAGGGCGAGGAACTCGACCCGCTGCGCAAGCTCACCCTGGCCGGGCTGGAGGCGCAGATTGACCACCGGCGGCAGACTGTGTTGTACCGCGACGCGCAGGGCAGGGACAGGTTCACCGACACCGGCCCGCGTATCGTGATGCACGACAAGGGCGAGGACAGTCTGGAAGCCGCGCTGCGCATGGCCGCGCAGAAGTATGGCGGCAAGGTGGAGATCACCGGCAGCAGTGAGTTCCGGGAGCGGGCGGCGCGGCAGGCGGTGCGGCTGGGCATTGAGGTCATGGATGCCGACTTGCAGGCCGTGGTGCAGGATGAGCAGCGGCGCAGGCAGCGCGCGCCCCAGTTGTCCCCAACGGCTGTGGAGAAGTCGGCCCCCGATGCGGCCAAGTCCTTGAAACCGCAGGACGCCGCTGCGCTGCCTGAAATGCGGGCAGTCGATGCGGCGCTGACCGCATGGCAGCAGGCCAAGACCGACGCGGCGCGCACCCGTGCCGTGCAGGACTGGATGACGGGCATGGAGCGCATCGAGCAGCAAGGCGGGGACGTGGCCGCTGCGAACGCGCACAGCCGCAAGGCGCTGGGCGGGCGCTATGCCGGGTTCATGCGCGAAGTGGGCGGGTTGGCGAGGCAGCGGGACAAAGGGCAAGACCGATGATGTCGCGGCACCGGCCTCACTTGCCCAGCGGCAGGTACAGAGTCAGCGCATTGCTGGCGGTCTCTCGAAACCCATACAGACGGTAGAACGCGGCGGCGCGTTCGTGCAAGGCATCGACCAGCAAGACGTGGATGCCCAGCTCGGCCCGCAACGCCAGACAGCGCCGCACGGCGTCTTGTAGCAGCGATTCGCCCAGGCCGCGTCCTTGCGCTCGCAGGTCAACCCCGAGGCGAGCAAGTCGGGCGGCGGCCACAGGATACCGGGGGAGGCGCCGTTGATCCAAGTCGCTCAAATCGCTGAGCAGGAGCTGCGCAGCAGCAAGAGAGTAGAAACCAAGGATGCGGCCCGGCCGGGATTCCTCGATCAGAACATGGGTCGTGGCAACACCGGCGCGGTGATGCTGGGCTGCCAGATCGCGCAGGTAGTGATTGAGCGACGGTTCCCCGCAGTCGAAATCTGTGCGGTCGTGGATGCGGCCATTGAGCAGTTGGACGGCGAGCATGCGCTCAGCGCCGTTTCAGGCCACGCGCGAGCGCGGTCTGCAGCCGCGTATTCGGCTCGAATGGACGCTCCAGCGCCGCCAGGAACCGGCGCGATTCCTCTGCCGAAAGCGTCACGGAAAGTTCCGCCGAGGTGACGCTATCGGCTTCGCGCAGGACGGCATCGCGCACGAACACGGACACGGGCACGCCCCGCAGGTCTGCAGCGCGGGCAATGCGCGTTTTGTCACCAGGGGTCAGGCGCAAGTCAAGGCGGGCGGTCGTGCTCATGGGCGGTCTCTTTGTACGGAAGTATACCGTACAAAAAGGCGTAGCCCGGACGTAGTTGCACCCATCCTGTCCCCACCCCGCAGAGTCAGGGCAGGGCGCCAACGTCTGGCGCCGCAACCCTGGAGCAGTCATGGCAATCCCCGGAAAACTCTACGTCGTCGGCTTTGGCGGAAAGGACTATCTCGTGCGCGCATTCACCCAGCGCGGCGCGGCCAAGGGTCTGATCCGATCCCTCACCGATTCCGCCCTTGAACACACCCGCCCGGCGAGTCAGGACGACATTCTGGAACTGGCCGGCAACGGCGTGCGCCCGATCGACGTGACGGCGACCGAGCCCGAAGATCAGCCCGGCGCCGAGGAGCAGGAGTGAGCGCGCAGCAGCTCACCCACGCCCGCCAGTCCGAAGCCCTGCGCCGGGCCATGGGGTCGGACATCCTCACCCCGCTCGAAGACCCCCAGGTCGTCGAAATCATGCTCAACCCCGACGGCACACTCTGGGTGGATCGACTGGGCGAGGGCATGCACCAGACCGGCCACATCGACGCCGTGCGGGCGCTGACCATCGTCAACACCGTGGCGGCCATGCTCGATACCGTGGTGACGCCGCAGCAGCCCATCCTCGAATGCGAACTGCCGCTGGACGGCAGTCGCTTCGAAGCGCTCATCCCGCCGCTGGTCGAACGTGCCAGCTTCGCCCTACGCAAGAAGGCCACACTGATCTTCACCCTGTCCGACTACGTGGACAAGGGCATCATGACCCCGGCGCAGAAGCAGGCCATCGAGCAGGCCGTGGCCAGACGGCACAACCTGCTGGTGTCGGGAGGAACCGGCACCGGCAAGACCACGTTGGCTAACGCCATCCTTGACGCCGTGGCCCGGCTCGATGGCGAGCACCGCATCGTCGTCATCGAGGACACCCGCGAGCTGCAGGTCAATGCCGAGAATGTGGTGTTCCTGCGCACCAGCGACAACACCGACATGACCCGGCTGCTGCGCGCGACCATGCGCTTACGCCCTGACCGCATCGTGGTCGGCGAGGTACGCGACGGCAGTGCCTTGGCACTGCTCAAGGCCTGGAACACCGGTCACCCCGGCGGGGTGGGCACGGTGCATGCCAACGATGCCAGCGCTGCGCTGATCCGGGTCGGCCAGCTCATTCAGGAGGCGGGCGTGCCGCCCAACCCCGAACTTATCGCCGAAGCGGTGAACGTGGTCGTCTCAATCAAGCGCACCGCCGACGGCCGCAAGGTCGAGGAAGTTGTCGCGGTGCGGGGCTGTTCGGCCAGCGGCGGATTCCACGTCGAGCGCATCGCCTGAAGCATTTGTCCCCACCCTGCAGAGTCAGGGTATGGACACGCCGCCCCTTACACCGTTTCTCGATTTCGCCCGACTGCACGATGTGCACATCGACCCGCAGCGTCTGCAGGCCGATGGCCGCATCCACCGCGCCGATGTCGGCGACCGCCCCAACGGCAGGAACGATGCCGCCTATCTCCTGCGCGAGGACGGCACCGGCTGGGTGACCAACTTCAAGGCCGATGGCAAACCCATCGCCTTCCGCCCGGAACTGGCGCGCGAGCGCACGCCCGAAGAACAACAAAAGGCCGAAACCGAGCGCGCCGCCTGGCTGCAGCAACAGGCCGAGCGTCAAAAGGCCGCCCTCACCGACAGCCTGGCGCGCTGGGAAGCCAGTCACGAGCCGCGCAACTTCCCCTACCTGCAAAACCCCGCACTGCCCACGGCCGGGCTGAGGCAGCACAGCGCGCAGCTGCTCGTGCCCATGCTCAAACTCACCGACGGCGAGCCCGAATGGGTCGGCATGCAGCGCATCGCCTGGGCGGCGCCGGGCCAGTCCGCCGACAAGCGCTTCGTCGCCGGCACGCCGACGCAGGGCGCCTTTGCCGTCATCCCCATCGACGGCCAGGACGCTGAAGCGCCCCTGCGCGCCTTCGAGACCGCCAAAACCGCCCCCCATGTCGTGATGTGCGAGGGCATCGGCACGGCGCTGGCCCTCCACGAGGCCACGGGACTGCCCATCATCGCCGCCCTCTCGGCGCAGAACCTGCCCGAAGTGGCTAGATCCCTGCACCTGGTCGTGCAGGGCCGCGTGATCCTCTACGCCGACAACGACGGCGAGCGCGCAGCGCACAAAGGGCAAATCAATGCCCTCAAAGCCGCCCGCATCCTCGGCAGCGCGCGCACCGTCATTGCTCTTCCAGAGAAACCCAACGGCGTGACGCCCCCCGGCTACGACGCCCGTGACCAACTCCGCGACAGCGGGCCGGACGCGATCCGCAACACCCTGGATCGCGCCGTCCCACCGTGGACCTTCCAGCGCAGCCATCCCGGCATCGCGCTACCCCCCGGGCAAGGGCGACAGCCCAAGCCCCCCGCTCCCCACCTCAAGCAGGAGAAACCGATGGAACTACAAGCTGATACCGAACCAAGGCAGCCCACCCCCTCCGATGAACCCGCCCCCGTCCGGCAAGCCGTGACCGCGAAGCGAGCGGAGTTCGCCGATCTCAACGCCGCCCTGGAGCAAGTCGAGTCCGAACAGGAGTCGAAGCCACAACCACAGCAAAAGGAGACGGAGGTCAGCGACGCACAAAAAGAAGAAGCCGCCTTGTTGAATGCCTGGCGCGAAGCCGCCCAGCCCGCCCGCGAACAGCGCGCCAAGGCCTGGCAGGACTTGAACGCCCAGCAGCAAGCCGCGCGGGAGTCTCTGTTCTCCACCCTCGCCCAGCAGCGCGCCGAAACCCTCAAGAGCGGCGGCGACCTTGATGTGCATGCGTTTGAAGCCGCCAAGCAGATCGAGCATCTGCAAAAAACCCAGGCCGCAGAGCGCAAAACCCTGACCAGCAGCCTGCCGCTGCCGCCGACCCTGCGCGAGTTTCTGGAACCGCGCGCCGAGCACGACCCCATCGCCGCCCGCCTGCACGAACAGGAAAAAACCCGCGACCCTTCGCCGGAAAGCATCCGCGGCCGCCGCGTGGCCGACGTGGAGCCCGAAGTGCTCGACGGCCTGACCCACGACATCGAGGACGGCCCGCCCAAATCCGTGCACTACGCCCGCGATGGCGAGCGGGTGATGACCGACCGCGGCGAGCGCGTCGATCTCTACCACGTCGATGACCGCGAGATCGAGGCCGCCCTGCGCCTGGCCGAGCGGAAATACGACATGGACAAAGGCCTGCAGCTCACCGGCAGCCGCGAATTCCAGGAGCGCGCCGCCGAAATCGCCGGGCGCATGGGCCTCAAAGTGCAGAACCCCGAACTGCAGCAGACCTGGCAGCTCGGCCGCCTGCAAACCCTGCAGAGCGAAGAACTGGGCGCCGACACCCGACTCACCGCCCCGGCGCTCGGGCAGGGCGCCATCGAGTCCGCCCGCCCCGAGCGGATCGGCGATGGCCGCACCTACGCCGTGGACACCCAAGCCCTGCAGGCCGAAGCCCTGCTCGCCAAGCTCGACATCCACGGCTTCGACGCCCTCGACCGCGCCTCGCGCTACCAGCCCCTCACGCCGGATCAACGCATCCAGTTGCAGGGTCACGATGAACAGACCCGCCTGATCGACGACCAGGATCGCCTCACCCCGCTGGGCCAGCAGGTGACCGAGCGCATGTGGGCCAAGATCGAGACCGAACGCGAGCAGCTTCAGCAACAACTGCGCACCCGCAACATCGACGAAGAACTGAAAAAACGCGAAGCGCAGGAAGAGAAGCAAGAGCGCACCGAAGACAAGGCGCAGGACAAGGCCGTCGAACGCGAGATCGTCGCCCACGAGCGCGCCGAGGAACGCACAGAAGAGCGCGCAGAAGAGCGCGCACCCGAAGCCCCGCAGCGCGCACCCGCCAGACCACGCCTGCGGCAGCCCAGCCGTGACATGGGGCTGGGCGGCTGAGCCTCCTGTCCCCACCCCGCAGAGTCAGGGCAGGGCGTTGGAACGCGACGCCCTGCCCAATCCATCACAGGAGTTCGTCATGCAAACACCGCAAACCCCGCAAGGCCACGAAGCCCCAACCGCCGCCCCTACGGACGACGCCCCAGAATTCGAGTCCCTCTCCGCCCACGACCGCGCAACCGCCGAAGCGCTCGGTGCAGATTTCGAAGACGACGCGGAAACGGAGGCCGATCATGGCTGAGACCCCCAAACCCGACCAAGCGAAACCGCCTCGCGACCTGCGCCAGGAACTCACCGACAAACTCGTTCAGACCCTGGAGCAGGGCCAGATCCCCTGGAACAAGCCCTGGGCCGCGCTGCGAACCGGCTTGCCGCGCAATATGGAAACCGGCCGGGAATACCGCGGCGGCAACCGCCTCATGCTGATGCTGGAACAGGCCGACCGCGGCTACGCCGATCCGCGCTATGGCACCGTCAAGCAGATCAACGCCCTGGGCGGGCGCGTCAAAAAAGGCGAACACGGCCTGCCCGTCGAACTGTGGAAAGAGCAGCCCTTCTATCAGCGCAAGGACATCAGTGTCACGCTCAACGGCATGCGCGTGAAAGTGTTCGGCGAGAAGAACGGCAGGGCAGAGGTCGGCATGCCGACCGAGAAGGAATCCACCCTGCACGTCAAGACCGCCGATCTGCGGGTGCAGCGCCACACCGACCAAGGCCCGCAACACCTGAGCTGGGACAAGGCGCGCGAGCTCGACACCTGGACCTCCCGCGTTCACACCGTGTTCAACGTCGCGCAGTGCGAGGGGCTGAAGCTGGAGCCTCTGGCGCCCGCGCCCGACTTCGACCCCGTGGCGCGGGGCGAGTCCTTCAAAGCCGCCATGGCGCGCGACGGCCTCAGCTACGGCGAGCATCCCGAGCATGCCTTCTATTCGCCCAAGCGCGACCAGGTGGTGCTTCCTCCGCGCGGCGCCTTCAATTCCGAGCTGGGCAACGAGCAGGGCGCGGCGCGCTACTACGGCACGCTGCTGCACGAAATCGGCCATGCCACCGGCGCCGCGCACCGTCTGAATCGCGAAGGCATCACCGGCGGCCACCGCTTCGGCTCCGAAGGCTACGCCAAGGAAGAACTGCGCGCCGAGATGTTCAGCCTGTTCGCCGCCGCACAGACCGGCATCCCGTATGACCCCGAACGCCACGCCGCCTACGTTCAGGATTGGGCCAAGGTGCTCAAGAACGACAAGAACGAAATCTTCCGGGCCGCTGCGGAAGCGGGCAAGGCCGTGGACTATGTGCTGGACAAGGAGCAGGCCCTGCAGATCACGCAGGAACGGCAGGCGTCGGTCGAGGTGACGGAACGGGCGGCAGACTTCGCGCCGGAGCAGCCCGAGGTTCAACCCGCACCCTCAGCGTCCGACAGGATGCAGGAGGCAATCCGGCGTGAAGATGCGCTGCTGTCCAAGCAGCCCCACGAACTCACCTTTGCCGAGTTCGCCACGGTTGCCACGGCGCAGAAACTCGGCCCGAACCATGGGCGCGAGTGGGCTGTGCTCAACGGCAGCGTGCAGCGCGGCGAACTGATGGGCTACGCCGAGGGACCGACCGAGCGCGATGCGCTGCGCATGATGCACAAAAACCGGGTCAACAACGCGCTCTACGACAACATGCCAGATGCGGTTCATCCGCCCGGCATGGAGACCCAGAGCATGCCGCCTCAGCAGGTGCTCGATGAATATCCTGATCTCCAGGAGAAGTTCGCGCCCGCGATCAAGGAGTATCGCCAGATGCTCGACAAGGAAGACCGAAAGGCATCCGAGTACCGGGCGATGACGGAACCCATCGCCTACGAAAAAGCCGTCCAGACCTTCGTGAACGGCGGCGGCAATGAGAAGGATGCCCGCCGCATCCTGGACGATGTGCTGCTGAGCGATTTCAGTGACAAAAACCTGCCCAAGGCGCTCGAATTCCACGGCTTCGCCAAGCCGCACGAGGCCGACAAGCTCGCCACAGCCATCCTCACCGAAGAAAACCGCAAAGTTGCCGCCAAGGAAGACCGCAAGGCATCTGAGCACCCAGTGATGAAGCAGGCGGAGCAGGGGGCCGATAAGGCTCCCGAACCGCCCGAGGCTGACAAGCCCGAGCGCCCAGCCCGTCCCCGTCTGCGCCAGACCCAGCGCAAGGCCGCGGCGATGGAACGCTGAACCCAGCACGCCCAGCGGCAGGTGGCGCAAAACAGCCGCAGCGTGCGACCGGATTCCTTCCCCCTGTTGGCGATCCTTGCCGGGGCGCGCGCCGCCTGGCCCACGTCACGGGCCACCCCCAACTTTTCGAGGCAGCACGACCATGAGCACCGCATCCGAAGCGATCTACCACATCCCCAAAGCCCAGAAAGACATCACCCGCTTCGTCTGGACGGGCCTGGGACTGTTCATCATGATCGTGTTGCTGTCCTGCTGGGCCGCCACCGAATACGCCGCCTGGGGCTTCGGTTTCACCCCGGCTCTGGGCACGCCCATGATCCCGCCGTGGCTCTACGCCCCCTACGACATCCTGATCTGGACCTTCAAATACAACCGCATCGAATACGGCCAGGCCGTGCTGGACATCCTGGAACGCGCCCATCTCATCATGGGCGTCGGCGGCTTCCTCTCCCTGGTGCTGCCCGTGGGCATCGCCTACCGCCGCTCACGCAAGGCCGACGCCGAACGCAATGATCTGCATGGGTCGGCGCACTGGGCCGCCGCCCCGGAAGTCGCCGCCGCGGCCATCCTGCCCGACGATAAAAACAAGGGCGGGGTGCTGTTCGGCGCCTGGAACGACGGCCAGCAGGTGCGCTATCTGCGTCACAAGGGGCCGGAACACATGATGGTGTTCGCCCCCACCCGATCCGGCAAGGGGGTGGGCATCGTCATTCCCACCTTGCTGCACTGGGATCAATCCGTCCTGGTGCACGACATCAAGGGCGAGAACTGGGCGCTGACCAGCGGTTTCCGCGAGAAGGTGCTGGGGCATCGCGCCATCAAGTTCGACCCGACATCCCCCGACTCCGCCCGCTTCAACCCCTTGCAGGAAATCCGCATGGACGGCAACCTGGTCAAGGATGTGCAGAACATCGCCACCATGATCGTCGATCCCGACGGCAAGGGCCTGAACGACCACTG